>JBBDXD010000005.1:47788-47997 GCA_040902535.1 Dehalococcoidia bacterium
TCTTGTGAGAAGCAATCAACTTTGACGGACCACCCATGAGCGCTTCCGGAACTCCGTTCACGTCATTCCGAGCGAAGGCGAGGAATCCCGTGAACTACGACCGCGTCATGAAGCAGTTTCACGTGTACATCATGACCAATTGGCCGAGAGGGACACTGACCTGCCCCCGATCTTTGGTCCACTCATTGTGAGAGTCCGACCGGGTCCTT
>JBBDXD010000006.1 GCA_040902535.1 Dehalococcoidia bacterium
CGCCGAGCATTGCACGACCTTCGCAGACCACCGAGCGGACGCCGAAGCATGGGCGACGGTCCTCTTCGGTGACGCGGTGGTCGGGCTCGACGGCAGCGTCGTGGCAGAGGGCTGAGGTGCCGATCGACGTCAACGGGATCGAGGCGGGCGCAATCATCCGCACGCGCGATGGCAACCGGGCACGCGTCCTCCGGCCAAGCGAGGACGGCGCGTTCCTGCCGGTCGAGTACCTGCACGACGGGTCCAGCGACGTCTGCGGCGCCGACGAGATCATGAGCGTGGTCGCCCCGGACAACGACACACGCGATGTCCTCAAAGAGGTGCTGGCCATGATGGACGAGATCGCCGAGTTGCTGCGCTCGCTCGGCAACGCGCGCATCAACGCGTACTGCCTCGCGGCGTTCGAGGGCGGAGGCGGCGGCTGGCTCGGCCAGTTCGAGCGCGACATCATCGAGCAGGAACTCCGATCGCTTGACGACGCCGAGGGCGAGGAATAGACCCAACCACTCATCCCGCTACCATCGCCTTCCTAGCGGCCTCGACCTGAATGCCCTCTTCGGTCGGGGCCGCTACCTCTTCCTCGATCACCGCCCGCACGACTTCGTAGAGACCGGCCTCCATGCAGCCGACGCACGCGCCGGTGTCACGCCGCCGCACGTGTATCTGCGCGCCTCTCGCATCCTTGCGGATCACGAATGGCCCAGGCATTGCGCCTCCTGACCCGTGAACGACTCCCAGCGCGCGAGGACTACGCTCGCATAGTGCGGGTCGAGTTCCGTCCCGTAGCAGACTCTGCCGGTGCGCTCGCAGGCGATCAGCGTCGAGCCTGATCCGAGGAAGAGATCCAGCACGACGTCGCCGCGCGAGCACGAGTTCTCGATCGCACGCTCGACGAGCGCTAGGGGCTTCATCGTCGGATGCGCCTGGCTCTCGCTTGGACGATCGATCTCGAAGACGTCGCCCTGGTCGCGGCCGCCGTGCCACTCGTGTCGTGTTCCCTCGCGCCAGCCGTACCAGAGTGGTTCGTACTGTCGCTGGTAGTCAGCCCGGCCGAGCGTGAATCTGTCTTTGCGCCAGATGATCGTGTCGCTCCAGTGCCCGCCCTCCTCTTCGAGCACGCGCGAGACGAGTGGCAGTTCCTTGGACGACATGCAGCAGTAGATCGCGCCGTCCACGCTGGCGAGGAGGTTGCGCGCCCAGCCGCGGCAGAACGCGTCGAACTCCTGTGACGACATCGCGTCGTTCTGGATGCGTCTCTTCTTCTGCCCGCGCTGCTGGCCGCCATGATCTCCGTAAGCCACGTTGTACGGCGGGTCCGTGAAGCACATCGGCGCCCGCTTGCCGTCGAGGAGCCGCTGTACGGCCGCCGTGTCGCCCGCGTCGCCCACCAGGAGCCGGTGGTCGCCCAACGCCCACAGATCGCCCGGCTTGGCGCGTGTGGCCGCACGTGCCGCCTCCAGCGCGGCGTCCACATCGAAGCTCTCGGGCTTGTCCTTCTTCTCGCGCAGGTCGAGCGACTTGAGCAGCGCATCGAGTTCGTCCTCGCTGAAGCCGGAGAGCGAGATGTCCAGGTCGTCTACGTCAGAAAGGTCCGCCACCATCCGCGCCAGGAGTTCCTCGTCCCACGAGCCGGAGATCTTGTTGAGCGCGAGGTTCAACACCCTGCTTTGCTCTACCGTCAGGTCGAGGAAGATCACGGGCACGGTCTTGATGCCAAGCTTGCGCGCCGCGAGCAGTCGCTGGTGGCCGCCAATCACCGTCTTGTCCGCTGCGCGTGCGAGCACCGGCTGCACGAAGCCGTACTCGTTCAGGCTGCGCGTCAATGCCTCCAGCTCGGCGTCGCCGATCCGGCGCGGGTTCGCCGGGTCGGGCTTCAGCTCGTCGATTGCGACGTGTGCGATCTGCATCTTCGTGTCCGTCGTCATGCCATCCCCAGCCTTCGCTTGTACTCCTCGATCACGGCGATGCTCTTCGCCTCCTTCGCCTCTTCGTCCACCGGCACCTGGTGGGCGATGCCCGCCCTGAGCCTTGCGCCCGGCGACAGGCCCAGCTGCTTGCCCAGGTCGCTGAGCGTCGCCTCCAAGTCGTTGCGCACCATGAGCAATGGGTTTCTGACGGCGTTGCCTTTCTGTCCCTTGATCAGCTTCCCGGACTTCCGCAGCATCTCCTGGACCTCGACCCAGTCCGACCACGCGGTCACGTAGCGGATGAGGACGCTGCGGTCGATCGTCGTAAGCGTGCCCGTCTGCTCCAGTTCGGGCACGACGCGTTTCCATTCGGCCTTCGCCTCGTCGGGGAGGTCGCGCGGCATCGCCGGCCTGCCGACCGCGGCGTTGCCACGGATCTCGCGCTTGTTGCGCCTGGCGCATACTGCAACGGCAACGGCAACGGTCCCCTCTCACCCATCAATCACGCTCCGGGATATTTCTTGGGGAAACCCGTACCGGGTCGGAGACGGGCCCGCAGCGGTTTCCACCCTCGGTATCGCCTGAATTTCTGGCGCCCCCCGGTCACTGGACCCTCCTCAACAACTCACGTGGGTCGGGCGCGTCGGGGTCGTACGGCGTCGGCTCGAACGTCGCGGCTGGTCGCGGCTTCGTCATCGCCACGCGCGTGCGTGAGGAAGGCGACATACCAAACTCCACCAGCAGCCGCGTCATCTGGCCCATCGCCTTGTTGGCGATCGCGAGGTACGGCGACTGGATCGGGAAGCCCGACGGCGACTTCATGACCGTGCCGTACTTCACGAGGTTCGCCTCCGCCTCGATCCACCGGCTCCAGCTCTGGCAGTAGAGGGCGAGCGCCGCGCCGTCGATCTCCGTCATGAGCCCGCACTCGAGGAGCTTGCGGCCCATGCGCCGCCATTCCTTGCGCGCCTCGCCCTGCAGGTGCGACGGGCAAGCCGGGAGCCGCGGCTCCGGGCCGTTGCCATCGATGCGCGGGCGGCGCGTGCTCATGCCTTCCGGCTTCGGCCGGCGCCCTCTCACCGGGATACCCCCCTACTCAATTTCGCGAATTGAAAAATGTTGGAGCGCCAGCGCTTTCCGTTGGCAGATGCGTTTGTTTTCACCCACCCCCGGCATGCAGCCGCTACCATCGGCGCGATGGTGCATCTCGGCATCGGCTTCGTCGTCGTAGCGCTGACCTGCGTGGCACTCACGCTGGTGTCGTACTTCGCATCACCTGACGTGAGCACGTCGTTCGCGGTCGGATCGTTCGTCGCGCTCGCGACCTGCGGTGCGTTTCTTGCGTACGTCGTGCGGTACCGGATGTGACCTGCACGGACGCGATAGAATGAATCATGAACGTTGGCTCGTTGGCCTTCAGCGTCCTTCAGCGTGGCACCGCGCTCGCTCCTTGCGTCGTGGGTTGCGCACTCCTCATTGAGGCTGTCATGCCGATCGCGCTGCCCCACGGCGGCCAACACTACGTCGGAGGCGCCGCTCTCGCTTCTCCGGCCGCGATCGAGCACGTTCGACGTGAGCACACGGAAACGAGCACCTACCAGGACCATCCCTACATGAGCCCCACGCGCGGAACCGCCGAGATCGGGACGCGCTCGTTCAACCTGCCGCTGTAGAGCTTCAGCCTCTGCCGCTCCTGCGCCTATCTGGTCATAGCGATACGTCATGGGAGACCTTCATGACCGCGCGGTCGAACGCCGCGATGATCGACCAGTTGACGAGAAGCATCAGGCGCTCGTCCGGCAGCTTGCGCAGGGCGGGTGGCAGGTGAGGGCGGATCTCGGCGAGAACCGAAGTGATTGCGGTGTTGAGCGGAGCACCGAGCGCAAGCATGATCGCGACCTTCTCCTTGCCGACCGCCGCCACGAGATCCTCCGGCAAGGGAGCGGCCGCCTGTAACCGAAGGCCGCCTGGCTCCAGCAGGACACGACCACCGAGCGTCTCCACGCGCCGAATCACCTCCAGTGCGCTCATCAGATCTTCATCTCCCATGGCTCGCCCTCTGAGGTGGGCAATTCAGCGTTGGTAGCGTCGGTGCCGTCGGTCGTGCGCTCGTCCATTCGGCGTCCGCCGTCGCTACCAACGCTGCCGACGCTACTTTCGCCGGTATCACCGGTGAGCCTCCGCACGATGATCGTCCGTTCGTCGCCGTGGGACTCGACGATCTCGATACCGAGGTCACGAAGGTTGCTGCGTATGTCGTTGATGCGCCTGCTCAGGATGTGCGGCGCACCCGGCCATCCCTTGGACTCGACCTTGCCGCTCGCGCTGCGGCGGAACAGCCGCGCGCTGTTCCCCGCTTCTTCCAGGTCCTCCAGGAACGCGGACGGTGTTCCCCGCCACTCGTCGTGCGTTTTCATCAGCTCCAAGATCGCGGCACCGACGATGTTCCCTTCGACCGCCTCTACGGTTTGGGCACCGATGTTGGACGCGTAGGCATCAAGGAACGCGCCCTCGCTATACCCGAGCGCCACTGCCACGGCGGCGCCGAATCGCGTGAAGTCAGCCATCCGTTCGAGTGCCGTTGGTTCCACCTCGGGGTAGATGCGAAGGGCTGCTGAGAGGGTGTCGAAGATACCTCCGAGGATGACCGGTCGGTCCATCTCAAAGGCCTGCCAGAACTCCTTTTCTGAACGCCTGGCCTGCTTGCTGATGCGTTCAAGTCGAAGCAGCAACGAGCGATCGAGCAGGTCGGCGCGGCGCGGCACGACATTGATGCCGTTCAACATCACCACGCGGCGGTAGGCGTAGATGACGTCGTCGTCGTCCGAGTAGAGTTCGCGCTTCGTGAATCCCTCCCCGGTCACGGCGCGACACAACACGTCCGAGAGCCATGGCGGCACGTTGTCCACGTTGTCATAGACGGGCGCGTAATGGTGCGAGAGCTGTTGCACGAGTTCCTTCATGTCCGAAGGGAATGACAAGGACTCGACAGAGGAAGGGTCGATCAGCTTTCGGAGCACGCGCTGACCGACGCTCTTCCCCGCCCCTTTCTCGCCATGGAAGTCCGGAATGGCATGCGGGATGTCTGGAACGAACGCCGTGACGAGCCAGGCGAGCAGTAGCAGATGGTCCTCGTCCTCGACGTTGAGGTACGAGAGCGCACGTCGAATATCACCTGTTCGACTCGGTTCGACCTGGGATTGCTGGTGGGCATACCGACGGAAGAGGACCGTCGAAAGCGAGCGGACTTCCCATCCGTTCGCGTCGATCACTACCGTGCGCCAGTCCTTGTCGGCCAGGTCGTAGTGGATAACGCCGTCGCGTATCCCGACGCGATTGAACAGCTGTTCAGTCGGGCCGTCGTACACCGCGAGTCCTTCCAACGTTCCACCCGCCGCGTTGACCGCTTCCGCCCCGACGGCCTTGCCCGTCCGGCCGAAGAACATGCGGCGTAGCCATTGCTTGAAGCGCTTGGAGTTGAGGGGCCACACCTCGTGATGCCCGTCGACCGGCATCCGCGTGTAAGCGGTGCCGGTTGCATCGTGGAAGAGATCGCCGGCCTGGCCGATTGCAACCAGGATGTCGGCGTGCGTCCTGCCGGCGTCCGTCAGATCCTGTTCGTCGGACTCGTCGGGTGGCCGTCGGATCTCGGCCGTCGCCAACGACAACATGTCGTCGACAGAGTGGCCCCTAGCAAGGTAGTCGTCGGCACCCACCTTCTCGCCGTGCGGTCCCGAGGGGAGATAGATGAGCATCAGACTGCCCCCCGAAGATCCAGGAACGACTTGAGCCGCACGAGCGCGCCGTGCACCTGCGGGTTCTCCATGACATCGGAGTCAAAGACGATGAAAGTCCTGCGGCCGTTGAGCGCGACATACTCCCAGTCGGCAAGGATGGTCTTCCCGCCGTGGTCGTTGGTCCCGCGGAAGTTCCACACGCCGAGCAACGCGATGGCACACGCGCCGCGCGACGCAAGCGCGTCGCCTTTCTTGATGCCCTCGGTGATGAACAGCGGTACCGCGGGGTCGCCTAGCAGGTGGCGCACGGAGGGGTGGACGTCGAGCGCCATCGTTGCGCCCTTCATCGTTTCGTACTTGATCACCTTCCCGTCCTTGATACGAGGTACGTCGGGTCGGGATTGGTACAGGACGACTTCGCCGCGGCAGTCGAAGACTGGGATCAGCAGCGCCGGGACGTTCGTCTGCATGTGCCCGAATCCGAGCTGGTGCAGGCGGGACTTCGTCGTGATGGTCTCGTAGCCCCGTCCCGCGATGATGTCGTCGCTGAGTCCAGAGTCCTGCGTGAGCATCCGCCGATGTTCCGGGGAGAGCACAGGTTCATGAACTTTCATCGTCTCTCTCCTTTAGAAGTGAGACGAACTCTTGAAGGTCCGCGACGAGGACCCTCCTCGCTCCGCCGACCTTCACGGATGGAAGGACGCCTCGCTGGATCAACACCCAGGTAGCGGAGCGGCCCAGCCCGAGACGCCTGCCGGCTTCCTTGACCGTGATGAGCAGCTCCTCGCCCATCCGCTAGCCCTCCTCCAGCCGGAAGAGCCGGTCGAAGTCCTCGATGCGGAGCAGCCTCTGGAGCCGCTCGCGTACCTCCGGAGAAGGGCACCGCGTCCCTCGTAGGAGCTGTGAGACGTACCCCGGCGAGACCTTGAGTCCGCGGGCCAGCCCTTGGAGGGAGATGTTTCGCCGGGCCAACTCAGTGGCCAGGAAGTCCTGCCGGACGTAGACCCTCACCTGAATACGCGTCATAGCTAGAGGGAGGTTACCAGCGATTGTAGGATCGTGGCAATCTTTCCGGCGTCTGATAGCGATCAGATGTTTACTTTTTGAACACACGGCTGTACAATCGGGCCATGACTGATATCGGCGACCTCCTAAAGGAACTCCGGCTCCTGAAACGACTAACCATTCGGGACGCGGCCCAAGCGGCCAACGTCAGCAACGCGTACCTCTCGCAGATCGAGACAGGGAAGAAGGGCGCCCCGAGCGCGAAGCATCTGCGGCGTCTGGCAGAGGTCTACGGAGTGCCAGCTCGGGAACTGTTTGAGATCGCCGGCTACCTGGACGAGCCCGAGATCCATGAATCGGAGGACGACCAGATCAACAGGGCCTTCGACTTCGTCATGGCGGACAGCCGGTTCGCTGCGGGGACACGCATCAAGCAAGGACTCACGCTCGATGCGAAGCGGTACATCGTCGAGACCTATGAGAAGGTCACCGGAGCAAGACTGCTGGGGTTGAAATGAAGGAACTAGCTAGTGCGCTGATCGACTACATGCTTGCGCAGTGGAGCGACCTCGCATTGGTGACGCCTGCCGGGTTTGCAACCGCTCTTCGCATCGTCGGTGGTGTTCCCGATGACGCGTCGCCATGGCATCTCGAAGCCTGGGTTCGACGATTCGGTGAGATCCGCGTGGGCGCCGCCTCGCCTGAACTCTCGGGTTGGGGATACCAGCAAGGCGACTCATTCGTGATCGAAACGGGGAAGGGGCGCAGTGTCCAAGAACGGAACATCACGATCCCCCACGAATTCGGCGAACGCCTGCATGTCCTGATCAACGAGGAGTTACAGGCGCGCGGAGTGGCGTCCGTTGATTGGGGTGAGCGGTTCTGGGACGCGATGGGGGTTGAGCTTGTCGCCCCGCTCGCCAGCTTTCGCGCAAAAGCTCTTCGCAACGGTCTCGATCTGATCGAGCTCGCGGACCGGCTGTCATTCGAATCCGTCGTGTACCGCGCACAGGAGGCGTTCGAGTACGACGTGCCGCTCTTCGCCGTATACGCCGGGAATGCTGGCAACTACGAGAAGGGGCGCGGGTACGACGGGGATGTATGGAGAGTGCGAGCGCGGGCCTATACCAAGAGATGGCTTTCGTTCGGGTATCTCGATGGTCAGGAGCAGATCCACATCGCGGGTCGCGGCGCCTTCATAAGGGACGGTTCGCTTGTCCGCGAGGTCTGCGCTAAACGCCGTTCGATCCTTGCAAGAACGTGCGACGTGGTCGGCAGACGGGAAGTGGAGACGACCGTGCTGTTGCGGGCCAGGTTCTATGGGAAAGAGCCCGCCTGGGTGATGGCGGTGGGCGTTGAGCGACGCTACGACCATCTTCTCCGATCGCAGGTAGCGCTCGCCGACCCGATCGAACGATCGGGCACGCTCGGAGATCTCTTTTAGAAGGGAGCGCGGAATGGCTAAGCGAGCAAACGGCGACGGTTCCATCTACCAGCGTAAGAGCGATGGGCGCTGGTCAGCATCGATCTCGTTGCCCAACGGGAGACGAAAGCACTTTCTTGGCAAGGATCGCGACGAAGTCGTCCGTAAACAGCGAGCGGCGTTGAAGGGCCAGGACGATGGCTTACCCATCGTCAGCGAGCGGCAAACCGTCGCGCAGTACCTCAAGCGATGGCTCGCCGGCGCCAAGCCGACGATCCGAGAACGGACGTGGGTGCGGTACGAGCAGTACGTTCGGCTTCATCTCGAGCCGAAGTTGGGGAAGCTCTCCCTGACGAAACTCTCCCCTCAACACCTACAGAATCTGTACGCGGACCGGCTGGAAGCCGGTCTGAGCCCAACGACGGTCCATCACCTTCACGCGACGATCCACCGGGCACTCGAACAAGCGGTGAAGTGGGGGCTGGTGGCGCGCAACGTCGCCGACCTCGTTGACCCACCGCGCATCGCACGACACGAGATCCGCACGCTGTCTCCTGAAGAGGCCAATGGTCTTATCGATGCAGCGCGCGGCGATCGCCTGGAAGCCCTCTACATCGTCGCCCTCACCACCGGCCTTCGCGAGGGCGAGCTGCTTGGACTGCGGTGGCGTGACGTCGATCTGGATGCGGGAGGCGTTGAGGTACGTGGCAGCCTGCAGCGTGTACCGAGCGGATTCATCATCGCGGAGCCCAAGACCAGCAAGTCTCGACGTCGCGTAGGCCTGACAGAAGATGCGATCGCGGCGTTACGCCGGCACCGAACCCGCCAGTCGGAGGAGCGCTTGCGGCTAGGCCCGGCCTGGGAGAAAACGCACGACCTGGTCTTCACGGACGAGTCAGGTAAGCCAATTGATGCGACGAAGTTCCTGCGGAACTCGTTCGCCCCCCTGCTCAAGCGCGCGGGCTTGCCGCCGATGCGCTTCCATGACCTCCGTCACACCGCGGCGACTCTTCTACTCGGGCGCGGCATCCACCCGAAGATCGTCTCCGAGATGCTCGGCCACAGCCAGATCGCGATCACGCTCGACCTCTACAGCCACGTCACGCCGACCATGCAGCGCGAGGCGACCGAGGCGATGCAGGCGATTTTCAGTCGATGACTTTCAAGTCTGTAGCGCGTGGCGGATACGACGGACTCAAGGATCGGATCATGGAGTTCGCGCGACAAGACCTCGCGGCTTCCATGCCGGCCTACGTTGATGAGTTCCGACGCGTTCTGGACGAGGCGGATGGAGACGTCTATCGCGCGACTGAACAGACGGCGCGTCTGCTTGGAGACGGTCGTCCGGCGCTGCGCTCGCTCCTAACTGCGATCTTCGACACCGACTACGTCGCGTTGCAGGTACGGCACGCATATCAGCAACTCAAGACGAGTGTGACATCGACGGATCCAGCCAGGGCACGCCAGTTCAACTATCACCTCGACCACTGGATCTTCCAGATGGACGCCTACCTGGAGCGTTGCGATACGGCATTCACGAAGGTTGTCCGCACAATGGTACGTCCGCGCCTGCAAGAAGGCTGGACGAAGATCGAGGCCGACGTGAAGTCGGAGATTGCCGCCATGAAGCGCGTCATGGCCGAGCGTCGAGACCCACTCGCGCATGGGCTTGGCGGCGGCGTGTCAGCGGTGGCAGGGCACTGGGAACCGATCCTCGCTGCTCCCGACCTGATCCCATTCGATCAGGTCTTTCTCGAGGCGACTCGTACGGCCGAGGGGGAGGCGCTTGACACTGCCCGGAGGCAGCGCCTTTTTGGCTACATCGAACAGTCAAGCCTCATTGTCTTCGCGAAGATAGAAGCCGTTTCTCGGTGGCTGCTTGCGCGCCTCGATGAACTGGACGAAGCCGTTTGATTCGCCTCCCCGAAGATCGTTCGTACCCGTCCATCCGCGTCCGGATCGGTTGCTGTCACCGTTGCTGTCACAACGAGTTTGCAACGACGCACGTCAGGCCCAAATCCGGCGAAAACAGAATCGAAATTGGTGCCGAAGGTGGGAGTCGAACCCACACCCCGATTGCTCGGGAACGGTTTTTGAGACCGTCGCGTCTGCCATTCCGCCACTTCGGCTCGCCCCAAGTGTAGCGAACGTCCCGCGCATCGCTGCCGGGTGATGTCGATCTTCACGCGACGGCGCCGCCGACCTCGACGGTGCTGCCGGCCGGTGACTTGCGCACCATGATGCGGTGCTCGATGCGGTGGGTGAGTTCGGGGACGTGGGTGATGACGCCCACCATGCGCTCCTCGCTGCGGAGGCCTTCGAGCGCCTCGATCACGGTCTCCAGCGTCTCCGTGTCGAGCGTGCCGAAGCCTTCGTCGAGGATCAGGCTCTCGAGCGAGGATGCGGCGGCGCTGCGCAGTTGAGGCAGGCGTTCGGCGAGCGCGAGGGCAAGCGCGAGCGACGCGACGAATGTTTCGCCGCCGCTGAGCGTCTTCGCGGGGCGCACCTGTTCCGCGTGCCAGTGATCGACGACGGCGAACTCTCCGCCATCGACGCGGATGCCGAAGCGGTCGAAGAGGGTGCGCAGGTGTTCCGTCGCCGCTTCGGCGAGCACCTGCATGGCTTCGACGATGACGAATTGCTGGAAGTGGTTCGCCTGGAGGAGCACGGCGAGGTCGCGGCAGAGCTGGTGTCGTTCCTTCATGCCAGTCAGCTCGTCGCGCAGGTCTGCGGCCTTCCCGATCGCCTTTTCGATGGCCTGTGCCGCCGCATCGAGAGTGGCGATGCGACGGGCGAGATCTTCGGTCTCGCGCTGCGAGGTCGCGAGCATGTCCTTGAGAAGGTCGGCGGGCGAGGTCTTCGCGTCGATGAGTTCGATCACGTCGCCCCACTGCCATGTGGACGCGATCTGCTTGAGTTGCGCGAGTGCGTCGTCGCCCTCTGTTCGATCGCTCGCGATCGACGCCGCGACCTGCGACAGCTCCGCCTTCAATGCGGCGATTGCGCGGCCGCTGCCCGCCGCCTGCTGGTGATGCTCGTGCAGCGCGGCGCGCACGCGTTCGAGGTTCGACGAGAGATCATCGTGCGAGGCGCGGGCCTGCTCCTGGTCGGCGAGTCGTTTCGTGATGTGCGTGATGTCCGCGGATTCGCCGCCGGGTAGGGCGCCGCGCAACTCCTCCTCCGACCGATCCCACTCTGCCTGTGCGATGACCGCCGCGTGCGTCGCGCCGTCGAACGCTTCCTGTGCGCGCGCGAACACCGCGGCGGCCTTCGACGCTGCGGTGTTTGCAGAGGATTCGGCGGCCCGGGCGTCCTTGACTGCTCGCTCTGTGGCGGCCAGCGCTGGTTTTTCGGCCTTTGGCAACTTGCCGATGACGCCGCCGCACACGGGGCATGGGTCGCCGGGCTTGAGCCCGCTGCGCAAATGCGCCGCCGCGTCGGCTCGTTGCGCTTCCCGCAGCACATCTTCTGCCGCCGCGATGGCTTCGCGGGCTGCGGCGTGCTTCGCCTGGGCGTCGGACGCAGCGACCTCCGCAGCTTCGAGCGTGCTTCGGTCCGACGCGGCGGCGAGTGCAGATTCGGCGGCGGTGCGCGCGCGTGCTACCTGTCGCGCGCAGGACTCGGCGCGGACGAGCGCGGCGTGGAGCGTTCCGTCGTACGTGGTGCGCGCAAGCTCCGCTTCGGCAGCCGCAAGCGCGTCCGTGAGCGCGACGAGCGTCGTCTCGGCATCCTTCGCGGTGATTTCTGCGACCTGTAACTCGCGGGTCTTTGCGTCGTGCGCATCTTCGTGCGTCTTTTGCTGGCGCCGCGCCATGAGGAAGGCGGACGTGTGCTCGGTCGCGCGTTGCAGCGCGTCGCGGCGCTGGTGTTCCGTATCGAGGAGCGGCTTGGCGGCCGCGAACTGTTCGCGCGTCGCGGCCAGCCGTTCTTCGGTGGCATCGGCGTAGTCTTCGGCAAGCCGCCGTTCGCGCTCGGCGATCTGCGGTGCGAGCGTCCCGGCGCGCCTGTTCGCCTCCTGCATGATCGCCTGGTAGATGCCCAGATCGAGCAGGTCGATGAGGATCTTGCGCCGCTCTTCGGGCTTCCCCGTGAGGAATTCGGCGAAACGGCCCTGGGGCAGCAGGACGCACTTCGTGAAGCTGTCGAAGTCGAGGCCGACGACGCCTTCGATCGCCGCGTCGATGCGTTCGACGCGGTCTTCGAGCGGCTCCCACTCGTCACCGCCGACGTGGCGTTCGAACTGCACCGGCGACGGGCCGCGCGATACCTGTTCGGCGCCGGTCTTCCTGTTGGTGGTGCGAGCGACGTTGACGCCTCGATGCACGCGGAACGTGCGGCCGCCGGAATCGAACTCGAGCTGCACCTTCATCTCGGTTGCGTCGCGGGCGATGAGATCGCGCACGGTCGTGCCGCGCGGGACCTTGCCGAAGAGCGCGTAGCAGATGGCGTCGACGATGGTCGTCTTGCCGGCGCCCGTCGGGCCGGCGATGACGAAGACGTCCATGCCTCGGAAGTCGATCTCGACGGGTTCGCGGAAGCAGGTGAATCCGGAGAGCTTGAGGTTACGCGGGCGCATGGCCGGCTTCCGCTTCGTAGAGTTCGTTGAAGAGGGCGATCAGCGCTTCCGGCGCCTCTGCGCTGTGGCGTTCGCGATAGTAGCGCGCCAGCAGTTCGTACGGCGCCAGTCCGTGCTTGGATGCGTCCGACGCCGTCTGCGCGGACTCATCGGTGCGCTCGAAGGCGACGTCGAGCGCGTTGGGCAGCACTTCGCGGACCTGTTCGAAGAGTGACGGCAGCGGCCGGTCGGCGCGCACGATCACGCGCAGATAGTCGTCGCCGTACTTGCCGGCGTGCGACGTGAGGTCGTCGAAGTCGAGCGTGACGGTCTGCAATCCGCGGCCGCCGGTGATCTCGATCGGGCGGATGTCGGCCGGCTGGCGCGGTTTCGCATCGACAACATTCACGTACTTTTTCTGTCCGCCCTCGCCGAAATCGAGTTGGAGCAGCGAGCCAGCGTAGAAGGTAGGGGACTGAGCGACGATGGCCTGGCGTTTGTGTACGTGACCGAGCGCGACATAGTGCGCCGTGGCAGGGATGCAACCGGCGTTTACGGCGAAGTTGTGGCCAATGTGCAGTTTGCGCTCGCCGCCGCCTTCGCCGATCTCGCTGCCATCGATCAGCATGTGGCCGACGAAGACGTTGATGGTGTCGTCGGAGAATCGCGAGAAGCAGCGCGGGATCAGCGCTTCCATCACCTGCCGGTATTCCGTCCGGGCGTTGTCCGCGCCCTCGAAGAGTGTCTCGAACTGGAGCGCGATGCGCTCGGGCACCCACGGCAGGGCGGCGAACGTCGCGGTCTCGCTGCGGTTGCGCGACGGTACCGCGATGATGGCGTCCTCCGCCTGCTCCGGCACGGAGCCGACGGTGTGCACGCCGACCATGCGCAGGATCGAGGTCAGGGCATCCATGTGATGCGGCGAGTCGTGGTTGCCGGCGATCATCACGACCTGGGCGCCATCGCGGACGATCTCGCCGAGCGTTTCGTAGGCGAGCCGCTCGGCTTCGGCGCCCGGCGACAGCGAGTCGAACGTATCGCCGGCGATCACGACGACGTCGATGCTTTCGTCGCGGACGATGCGCGTGACTTCGGCGAGGACGCGCTCGCACTCCGGCTGTCGCGACTCGCGGCGAATCTTCCGTCCCAGGTGCCAGTCGCTGGTATGCAGCAGGCGCACCGCTACTGCATCCTGCCGCGCAGCCCCGGCGCCGGTGCTGCGGTGTCGTCTACTTCATTCTGGCGCGTTGCCCACGACGGGAAGGGGAACTGCGTCAGGAGCGGTACGGGAATCTCCGGCTGGTGCACGAACATGGTGCCCGGCTTGAGGATCGAAGCGCGGGCGCGCGCCGCATCGGTCAGGAAGCCATACTCGCCACGGGACGCTTCCGCCGAATCGAGCCTGCCGGCGACGCGGAACGATGCGTTCGCCGTGACGCGTCGCTCGATCTCGCTGGCGGTCTGCTGGGCGCCGACGAGGATCACGCCCAGGGAGCGCCCACGCTCGGCGATGTCCAGGATCACTTCCTTGATCGGGCTCCAACCTTCGCGCGGCGCGTACTTGTTCAGTTCGTCGAGGACCAGGAAGACGAGCGGGCGCGGGCGCCCTTCCTTCTGCTCGACAAGCCGCCGCACTACCGAGCCGACGACGAAGCGCTTCGCGCGATCGTGCAGATCGTTGATGTCGATGACGATCGCCTGCTTGTTCTCGCCGGCGTTGCCGCCATCGAGGATGCGGATCGTCTTGTCGTTCACTTCGTCGGGCGGGATCGCGCGGATCAGATGGCCCGTCGTGTAGACGGCGTCCCACAGGCGGCGCATGAATGCTTGCTGCGAGCCGCCCGCCTCGCCGTGTGCGGCTGCTTCGATGTTCGTGTCGATCGCGAGGACGAGGTCGTTGAAGTCGCGCACGGTCTGCCCGAGCACGTCGATGAAGCCGTTGGCATCGGGCGGGCCGACGACGTTCGCGTCGGCGAGCCAGCGCTCGACCATGCGGATGACGGACGACAGGCGGCTGGTCTCGCTGTCGGCTTCCGCGAAGAGGAAACCGATCATGCGCGAGCGGCAGAACTCGTCGAGCGACCACGCGTAGGGCTTTGCGTCCGGCCGCGTGTTCGAAGAGGGATGGAACGCCTCTTTTCGGGCCGGCGACCAGATCACGACGCTCTGGAAGGGCCCGGCATCGAGACCCATGGCGGCGTAGCGCGAGCGGGCGTCGTCATCGAGCTTGCGGTTGGGTTTGTCGAGGAAGAGCAGATCTTCGCCCTTGACGTTGAAGATGATGGCCTTGGTGTTCGCGGCGTCGCGTCCTAGTACGTCGGAGTGCAGCAGCGAGTACAGCAGGAACAGCGCGTAGCTTGTCTTCGTCGCGACGCCGCTGATGCCGCTGATGTTCATGTGGGCGCCGCGCGTGCCATCGAGGAACTCGAGGTTGCCGTAGATCGGCTGGCCGTCGCGGGCGAAGCCGGCGCAGAACGCGGTTCCGGCTTCGCGCATCTTGTCGAAGTAGAGCGCCTTGTCGCGCGTCGCGCCGGTGCTCACGAACACGCGGGCGCCGGGGAACGGAGCGACGAAGATCTCGGGGTCGACGCGCGTCACGGCGACGTGTGCCGCGTTGGCGATGTCGACGGGCATGATCTCGTCGTTCGCGAGTTGCGAGTCTGAATCGAAGCGCGCGCCCTCGAAGCGCGAGCGCACCTTGTCGACGATGCCGTGAATCTCCACGCGCTTGCCATCGGGCAGTTCGATCGGCACGGTGACGACGTCGTCGAGCTGCAGGTAGCGCTCGGGGTACGTCCAGACCCAGAAGTCGAGCGCGAACGCGTCTTCGGTGCCGATCACGAGGCCGGCCGGGTGCTCGCTCAGAATGTCCACGCGAAGTCCTCCCTCGCGAACGACTCGCGGATCAGGCGGGCGACGAACTCGCGCTGCCCCATGCGTCGCCGCAGATCGCGTTCCAACTGCCCGACGGGCAGCAGGTTCTGCGGCGCGCGCGGATCGCGGTGCGGCTTCGGCGCGTAGCGCGGCAGCGCGGAGGCGGTAAGGTCGGCGGCACGCGTCACTTCCTCGCGCGAGGCGGAGTCGTCCATCTCCATCATCGCGAGGCCTGACATCGCGAGGTCGTAGCGGCCGGGCGACGCGAGGCAGGTAAACCACGAGTAGTAGCGGCGGTCGGAGCGCCTCCGCACGAAGACCGGCGAGCGTTCGCCCCGGCGGAGCCCGCGCAACACGTTGATCTGCGTTTCGGACGTGACGGGCACGCGTTGCGGCGTCTTGATCAATCCGACGGCGCCGGACGCCTGCTGAGGCAGCCGTCCGTCGACGATGACGAGGCCGAAGCGTTCGCCGAGCAGGCGCCGGACGATGCTAGCTTCGACCTCGGCGCGAAGTTGATTGAGCTTCGATTCGAGTGCAGCCGGATCGTCGCCGGCGGCGGACTCGGGATGATAGCGGTGCAGCGTTTTCGACGTGCGGACGTCGATCGCGGCGGGGCGCGCGCCCCTGGTGAGGATCGCGGCGCGCTGGACGGTTACGTGGCACAGCGGGTCGTCGGATCCGGGGCACATGGCGCCTGCGGCGTACGTCGCGAGGACGCCCGGGATCGGCCAGCCATCACCTTCAGCGGAGAAGCGGGCGTCGTACTGTTGCACACCGTCGACGAACGCCAGCCTCGGCGAAGGTTCATCGGCGCACTCCGCGGGCGCGATAGGGCGCCAATCAGCCATCTCGAAAGCATCGTCGAGCATGGTGGTCGACTCGTCGTCGTCCCGGGTGGCGGCCGCGACGGAGTCGTACGCAGGTGGGCGCGGGTCGAGCTTGAGGAGCCGCAAGAATAGCCTCGCAAACGATAGCCCAAATGTTCGGGCGGGGTCAGGGCGATGGTAATGAGGGAGGGGGTGCGGCGTCAACGCGACGGATTATCTGAGGCAGCCGTGGGGGGAGCCGGAGACCGGAGATCGGGCATGTGAGCATCGCGTATCATGCCCGACATGTCTGATTCGACTGAGACGGGTACGCAGGCAGCGCTACGACCGGCCGAGGCTGCCGAGGCCGCATACGACTGGCGCGGCGCTATCGAGACGTACGAACGCGTGCTTGCCGAGGCTGACGCCGCGCTTGATGAAGCGGCCGTGCTCACCGCGCTCGGGCGGTGCTACTGGAACCTGAGCGAGGCGCGGACGGCGTGGCGGGCGCTGCGGCGTGCGATCTCGCTGTACCAGCAGCGAGGCGACGGGGTAGGGCAGGCGCTGGCCACGCTGGAGATATCGCGCATCTGGGGACCGCCGGAGCGTCACCGCCAGATGCTGGACGACGCCCTGGAGGCGCTGGGCGATGCCGATGAGGCGGCACGGGCGCGCCTTCTGCTGTGCTACCGCTGGAGCGAGAACGACGTCGATGAGCGCTGGGACGAGGCGATGGCGATCGCGGAGCGCCTGGGACTCGACGACGTGCTCGCGTTCCGGGCGCAGCGGCAGGCATGGCAGACGATGGACGAGGGACGCGTCGAAGACGCGGTGGTCCTGTTCGAGCGCGCGCATGACACGTATGCGCGACTGGGCATGCACGACGTGGCGGCGGCGGTGCTGCGAAACATCGGGTTTCAGCTGATCGAAACCGGCGAACTTGACCGCGGATACGCGTACGCGGAACGGTGCTTCGAACACGCGTCGAAGGTGGGACTGCTCTTCACTGCGCAACTCGCACTGATGGACATGGCCGCGGTCCTCTACGCGCGCGGAGAGTTCGAGCGCTGCGAGGCGCTGCTCGGCCAGTCACCGGGTGAGACGGACTTTCGCGGCGACCTCTACCGGATGTGGATCGCCGAAGCGCGCGGCGACGTCGATGGGGCGCTGCGGTTGATGGTGAGTCCTGACCGCGCGGGGAAAGCGCCGACGGCGAGCGGACAGATCCACGCAGCGGCGGCAGGCGTGTTGTTTCGCGCGGGTCGCGTCGATGCGGCGGCCGAGGCGATGCGCGCGTGGATGTCGGTTGAACGACCGCCGGAAGACGCGGACTTCGCGTGTTTCGAAGCATCGCCGATGCTCGAGTGCATCCTCGCGCTCGGCGATGAGTCGCTGCTGCGCGATGTCCGCGACGCGTTCCAACGCTTTGAAGAAGGACCGCGCCCGGCGATGCGCTTCTCGACGTTGCAGGGTCGCGCGGTGGCGCCGCTGCGTGCGGGCGTGGCGTTGAAGTTGGGGCTGAACGACGAAGCGGAGCGATTGTATCGAGAGGGCCTTGAGTGGTGCGTGCGCGAGCGGTGCGAGCGTGATGCGGCGTTGTGCCGCGAGGGGTTGGCGGTGGTGGGCGTCGGGTGATCCAGTTCGTATTTCTCGGCACGGGCGCTGAAGCTACGCAGCTACATTTGGGTGCTGCCGGCTGACGCGCGAGTGCGTTGCACGACGGGATCCTTCGCTTCGCTCAGGATGACGCATTGCGCCGCTCAGGATGACGCGGATGCGACGGGTGAATGTTTGGTGAGGAAGTCGAGGGTGGCGCGTTTGAGTTCGGGGGCGCCGACGGCGGTGAGGTGATCGCCAGGGACCTTCACCAGCGTTGCGCCGGGGATCGATGCGGTGAGTTTGTCGCCGGAGCCGACGAGCGTGTCGTCTTCGCCGATCAGCACCATCACGGGCAGTGTCGTTTCGCCGAGCTTCGACGCGTCGAAGCTGTGGCGAGAGCGCGACTTCTGGAGCGCCGCGAGCGCACCGAGGTTGTTGCCGGTGCGCTCTGCGAAGATGCGGAATCCGCGTGCCGTGTCATTCTCGGAAGCTGCGCCGGGCGGCGCTTCCAACGCTGAAGCGATCGCGGCGGCGCGTTCGCTCATCGCGACGCCGGAGCGGTTGAGCACAGCATCGCCGACGCCGGCGAGGATCACGCTGCGGAAGCGTTCGGGATGGTTGACCATGAGCGCGGAGGCGATGAAGCCGCCCATCGAGTAGCCCATGAGGTCTGCCGTGTCGATGTCCAGCAGGTCCATGAGGGCGATGACGTCATCGGGCATCTTTGACTCGCCATAGGCCTCGGAGTCATGCGGCTTGCCGCTGCGGCCGTGTCCGCGGCAGTCGAGCGCGACGGCCATGCGGCCGTCGTTGACGAGCGCATCGATGATGCCGGGAGCGCGCCAGTTGCCTTGCAGGCTGCTGGCGAACCCATGCACGAGCACGATCGCGGGGCCGTCACCGTCGACGGTGTAGTTGATCTGTACGCCGTTGGAGTCGAACGCCGGCATTGTGTTCTCCGGGCGCATGCGCGCTCGATGTGCGGATATCAGTTTAGACGGGCGCGCCGGCCACGCGGAATGTCCCTCAATGCCTTTGCCCGCGCGGGGCACCAGTTAGCCGATCCCGCCGTCCCTCTAATCGACGGTCTATCGATTAGCAGCGGATTCGCGGCACGCAACATAAGAGCGTTGACACGCGGCCGCACGCGCATAGGATTGTCACAGGCCGGAGGGCGCAGCGACGCCGGCCGTCTCATCGGAGCGTCGCGAAGGGAGTCGCAGCGCTAGAGGGCAGTCCTTCGGGGCTGCCCTCTATGTTTGCGCAGCGGACCGTCAACCAAGTTCTCCGGCTGCTTGCATCACGAGCGTCGCTGCGATCAATCCTGCCGTCTCGGAGCGCAGGACGCGGCGTCCCATGGTGACGATCGTCGCGCCGGCGTCGCGCGCTGCCTGCACTTCTGCGTCCTCGTAGCCGCCCTCCGGGCCGATGAATATGCTGACTTCGGCCAGCGCGAATAGCGCATCGACCTCGGCGTCGAGCGCCGCTTGCACGCTCGGGGTGCGCTCGTCGGCGGCTTCGTACGGGAGCAACAGCACGCCCGGCGCGCTCGCGAGGGCATCGGCGAATCCCTGCGGCGCTTCGATGTCGGGCACCGCGCCGCGGCCGCTCTGTTCGGCCGCCTCGACGACGATGCGCCGCCAGCGCTCGGCGCGGTTGGCCCCTGCCTCCGGCTTCACCACCGAGCGCGCGGTCAGCAGCGGCGCGAAACGCGTCACGCCGATCTCCGTCGCCTTCTCCAGCAGCCATTCGAAGCGGTCGCCCTTGGTAATCGATTGATAGAGGTTGACCTTCACGCGCGCTTCGGGCGGGCTTTCGATGCGCTCCAGCACGGTGGCGGTCAGGCGCCGGTCGTTGATCTCGTCGATGCGCAGGCGCAGGTCTCCGGTGGCGCCGTCGAACAGGATGATCTCCTCGCCGGAGCGCATGCGCAGCACCTTCGAGAGACGGTGCGCGAGTGCTCCGCCTATTTCGATGCGTCCGCCGGCATCTGCTGCGCCGTGGTCGCTGTAGAATCGCCGCGTCACGCGCGTGTTGCCTCGATGCAGCGCCACTCTGCCATGGCGCGCACAGCGTCGATGCGGGCGCCTGCCGCTTCGAGCGCAGCGCACGTTTCGCGTTCGCGCGCTGTGATGACGCCCGACACGATCAGCCGGCCAGCGGGCGCGAGCGCGGCAACGAGCGACGGCGCCAACTCGACGATGGCGCGTGCGATGATATTCGCGACGACAACGTCGAAGCCGTGCGCATCTGTGTCGAACGGCCAGGCAGCGGCCAGGCTACCCTCGTCCACACGCGTGACCGGGTCGACGGCGTTCTTGCGCGCATTCTCACGCGCGATGCGCACGCAGTTCTCGTCGACGTCGGCAGCGAGCACGTCGGACGCGCCGAGTTTCGCAGCGGCGATGGCCAGGATGCCTGATCCGCAGCCGACATCGAGCACGCGCGCGCCCGGCCTCACCGCGCGCTCCAACGCTTCGAGACACATGCGCGTGGTCTCATGCTGGCCCGTGCCGAACGCCATGCCCGGGTCGAGGGTGACGACGACATCGTCCGGTTGGACGTCGTACGTACGCCAGGAAGGCACGACGACGATCCGATCGCCGAAGCGTTCGACGTGGAAGTGCTCCTTCCACGACTCCGCCCAGTCTTCCTCATCAACCATGCACGTCGAGATCGCGGCGCTAATGCTCGCGCGCGTCATCGCTGCGAGCGCGCTTCGGGCGACGCTGTCGGCGCCTCCGGCGGACGCGTATGCGTGTACGACCGCCGGCGACGCGACATCGATGCGCGCGTCCGTTTCAAGGTCATCCTGCGAGAAGCGGCGCTCGATCCAAACGTCGGCGCCCGTCACGTCGCGCAGAGCATCGCAGACGGCCTCGGCATCGCCCGGCGCCACGCGCGCGACGATCTCGACGTACCGCACCTGGTTAGCGCGCCTCGGCGCGGGCCTGCACGGACGTCGATCGGCCGCTGTCACGCTCGCGCTCGTAGTCGTGCCATTCGTTGACGAGCCGGCGATGCGCGAAGTCGTATCCGATCGAATCGCCGATCCAGCCGCCGAGCAGGCCGGCGAAGATGCGCCCGCCTACGATGAACACAGCGGTGGCGCCGGCGAGCATCCACAGCGACTGCTCGTAGCGGTAGACGGCGAGGCCGGCGAGGAGGATGAAGAGCAGTAATCCGATGCCGAGACCGGCGAAGGCAAACGAATTGACGATCAGCGACTCGCGTTTGCGCATCCGCCGGTAGAGGTCGAAGAACGCCGAAGGGATTTTCTCCACCGGCGGGTAGTCGCGTGTGCTCGTGCCGCAGTGCGCGCACGCCTTGGCGCTCTTGCTGACGGGCGTGTAGCAGTGGCCGCAGAACCGTCCGACGTTGGGAATCTTGCCCTCGATCATCGCCGCCATGATCTCGTCGAGGCGATCGGAGAACACGGGGATGTCGACGTGGGCGGCGCGCTCGCTCATGATGCCGCCTTCGCCTTCGTCTGCTGCTGCGGGACGAGCGCGCGCAGTTCGAGGAAGAACTTCAACTTGTCGGCGCGCTGGTACGACGCCGTGCGCGCACTGGTCGATGGCATGACGAACAGGCGGATGCCATCGAGCGTTTCGTCCTGCAGCCCGAATCTGGTTGGATGCGCGGCGAACACTTCGTAGATGCGCTTGCCGTTGAAGCAGACGATGCCGGGGCGTGCGGCGAGCAACTTCTCGCGCAGGATCGCCGCGCCGGCCCGCAACTCATCGAGCGTCAGGTCCGTGAGCGAGCGCGAGGCGCGCGCGACCATGTTCGTAAGGCCGATGTTCCATTCGAGCACGCGCTCATCCTGTTCGTAGGTCAGCGGCTCGGTCACGAAGCCGGATTCGAATAACAACGGCCAGAAGTGGTTGCCCGGGCCGGCGTAATGATGGCCCGTCGCCTCGGAACGGAGCCCGGGGTTGATGCCTACGAACACGAGGTCGAGGCCGTTGCGAAGGTAATCGGGGAGCGGACTCACGCTAGAAAACGTAGCACACGGGAGGTGCGGCGGGAGGCGCTGGCGTACGCGCAAGGCGATGAAGCATCACTCCTGGTCGTCGACGGGCACGATGACGGTAGCTGGTTCGCCACGGCCGCCGGAGCCGCCGTCTCCTCGCTGCGCGCGGAGGATCGCCACCGTGATGGCGACGGCGAAGATCGCCAGGAATGCCAGCTCGAACAGCCGCACCATGCGCTTCGTATCGCCGAACTCGACGCCCGCAAGTCCCAGGACGACGCCCAGGCCGGTGAAGACCATCGCCCAGAGGATGCCGCCCATGTAGTCGAGCGGCGCCCATTTCCGGTACGGGATGCGGAAGAGGCCCGCTGCGGCCGGTCCTACCGCGCGTGAGTAGCCAGCGAAGTGATAGGCGAGGATGATCCACGTGCGATTCGACTCCATCGGCCCGCGCACGCGTTCGATCATGTGGTCGACGCCGGCAAGCTCAAGCGCGCGCTTGCCGCCGAGGCGGCCGATCACGTAGCTGATCGTGTCGCCGATGATCGTCGCGACGATCGCGAGCCCGATCACGTAGTAGACGTTGATGGCGCCGTTCTCCGCGGCGAGTCCGGCAAGTATGAGGATGATCGAACCCGGCACGAGCAAGCCGAGGAACATGCTGTTTTCGAGCAGGACGCCGAAGAACACCACCCAGTAGCCGTAATCGGCGAACAGGCGCTCGAGCTGGCGGAGAGTCCACTCGCTAAAGCGCTGGAAGACGTTCAGGCCATCGAACGGGGTGACGTAGGGCAGGACGAAGATGGCGAACACGAGCGCCAGCACGATGAGGTTGAAGTTGCGCTTGATCCAGTCTTCAGCGGCGCTGCCGTTCGCCGGCGGCTCTTCTGCCACGTGGTCAGTCCTGTCCGGGTCGCGCCCCGCTGTTGATCCGTCTAACCTGCCGACGTTCCCGCCGCCTCATCGATCTTCACGGCGAGGTCGAAGTCCTTGTCCGTGACGCCGCCCTCGCTGTGCGTCGAGAGCGACATCTCCACCTTGTTGTAGCTGATCTCGATGTCCGGGTGATGGTCGGCGGCCTCGGCGGCGTCCGCGACCAGGTTCACGAACGCCATGGCTTCCTTGAAGTCCTTGAACTCAAACTTCTTCTCGATCTCGTCGTCGTCGCGCTTCCAGCCCTGCAGGGACTTGAGACGGCCATCGATCTCGTCTTTACCGAGGCGCATCGTGCGGCCTCCTTTCGTACCGCTTCCATTCTCAAGGAGGACGGACACCCTCGCAACCCGCGGGGGGTACAAGGCCGTGGGACGATCCTAATTCGCAATATACGTGGCGGGCGACAGCATCGCGGGCTGAAGACCGCGCTCCAATGGGTGGCGGGCCGCTACTATGGCCGCATGGATGAGGATGAGTTCAAACCGGCGTATTTCGAACGGCAGGATCCGTCGCCGGACGCGCTCTTCTACGCCGAGCCTCGCCTGGTGACGCACATCGACGAGCATGCGATCGCCGCCGCCGGCAGGGTGTACGGCGAACTGCTCCCGAAGGGCGGCGCGATCCTCGACCTCATGTCGAGCTATCGATCGCACATGCCGCCGGAGCTGGCATGGACGCGGCTTGCGGGGCTCGGGCTGAATGAAGTCGAGTTGCGGGAGAACGATCAGCTCACGGACTACGTCGTGCACGACCTGAACGCCGATCCGCGGACGTCCTACGGCGATGGCGAGTTCGACGGCGCCGTCGTGACCGTCTCCGTGCAGTACATGACGCGTCCGATCGAGATCTTCCAGGAGGTTGCCCGCGTCCTCAAACCCGCGGCGCCCTTCATCCTCACGTATTCCAACCGCATGTTTCCCACGAAGGCCGTCCGTATCTGGCGCGCGCTCGATGACCGCGAGCGCGCGGGGCTGATCGGGACGTACTTCAAGCGGTCGGGCGCATTCGGCGATGTGAGCGCAGCGCGCGCGAGCGCGGATGGTCCGCACGACCCGTTGTTCGCGGTATGGGCGTATACACTCGACGGCGGGCCTCAGACTGTCGTTTGAGGCCGAAATCGCATCTAATGTTGCGGCGCGGCTGTTATGTTACGCCGGGCGAGCGGACGTGATTGGCGAGGCAGCGTGATCCATCATGGCGAGACGGTGATCGAGCAGACGTACGTGACCAAGGACACCCAGGCGATGAAGATCTTCGCGTGGGCGGCGGGGGCGGCGAGCCTCCGGATGGCGTACTACGGCATCCGCATGGGTTTCTTCCAGGCGATCGTCGATGCGCCGGGCGGCGTCACCATCGAGGAGCTTGCCGAACACACGGGCAGGGATGACCGTTTCGTGCGCGCGTGGGCGAAGACGGCGCTCGCGGGCGAGCTGCTCGAGTATCGGCCTGCCACGTCGCGCTTCACGATGGCGCCGTTCATGGACCAGCTCCTCCTCGACGACGACGACTTCCAATACTCGGCAGGGCTCGTCACGAACCATGCGGTGGAGTCTCGCCTCGCCGACCGCGTCGCCGCGTCGTTCGAGACCGGCGAGGGCATCCCGTTCGCCGAATACGGGCCGGAGATGGTGGAGACGATCCACGCGTTCAGCAAGGCGGCGTATGAGCTGTTCCTGCCGAGCGTGCTGATTCCGGAGCTGCCGGAACTCAAGGAACGGCTCTCGCACGGCGGCACCATTCTCGAGCTTGGGTGCGGCGCCGGCGCGGGCCTGGTATCACTGGCGCGCACGTTTCCGGAGTGCACGGTGACCGGACTCGATCCCGACCCGACGTCGATCGCGCTGGCGCGCGAGAAGATCGAGACGGCGGGGCTCGGCGAGCATGTGCACGCCGAGGAGATGCGCGGCGAAGACCTCACCAGCGAAGACGCCTTCGACTTCATCTACGTGCAAATATCGCTGCATGAAATGGACGATGCGCGGATCGTGCTGGCAAACGCGCGTCGCGCTCTCAAAGAGGATGGCATCCTGCTGATCACGGAGATCCGTGGCCCCGACAACGTCGAAGACTGCCGCGGCACGTACAACGCCGTGCTCGCGCACATCGACCTGTTCTACGAGATCCCGCAGGCAGTGGCGAAGGGCGGCCATGCCGTCGGCTTCTTCAACCGCGCGGAGATCGAGCAGATGTGCGGCGACGTCGGGCTGCGCAACCTGCGCGAACTGGACCTCGAACAGCCGTTGTATGCGGCGTTCGTCGCGGAGAAGTAGAAGCTACGGCGCCAGAGGTTTGATGATCTTGTTGTTGACGAAGCTCAGGTCTTCGAACGGCCAGTAGCGCAGCCATGCCTGGCCGATGATGTTCTCCTCCGGCACGAAATCGCATTGCTGCTGCTCAGGGCATGAGTTCGCCCACTGGTGCGAATCGAAGCTGTTGCGCCTGTTGTCTCCCAGCACGAAGTAGTTTCCTTCGGGCACCGTCTTGGGGCCGTAGGTGTAATTTGGCGTCGCGAGAATGTAGTCCTCCTCCAGGCGCGCGCCGTTGATGAAGACGGCGCCATCCTTCACTTCGACCGTATCGCCGGGCACGCCGATCACGCGCTTGATGAAGTCGCGCGTGGGATCCTGCGGAAACTTGAAAACGACGACATCACCGCGGCGTGGCGAGCGGAACAGGTGGCGCTCGCCGCCGTCGATGGGCAGGAACGGCAGAAACGTCTTCACGCGGTCCATGTCCACCCGGACGTACAACGCCTTGTTGACCAGCAGGTACTCCGAGTCGTGCATCGAAGGCTCCATGCTCTGACCTTCGACGCGAAAGTTCTGCACGACGGCGCGTACGGCGAAGAAGATGAGCGCCGCCAGGATGACCGTCTCGATCAGCTCGCGGCCGATGCGGCGCGCGCGCGCCCCGCTCGCCCGGCGGCGGCGCTTCTCGTACGGGAAGGCCCGCTCGTAAGCGCGCGGGCTCAGTCCGACGTCGGCGCTGGTGTAGGCCAACTCGAGCGACGCGGGCACATCGACGTAGCGCTCAGAGGCTTCCTCCCAGCCGTAGCGCGACGCTTCCGCCGGCCGATATGCCGGTTCCACGGAGGACGCTTCCGCGCTCGACACCGGAGATGGCCCATCGTCGTCGCGAGGCTCCGCCTCGCGGCTCGACGCGTCGGGGGGCAGTTCGTCGTCGGGGGGGAAGTTGCGGTCCGCCTCAGGCTGCGGACCGATCAAATCATCGGGCATAAGCGCCCCATTCTAGCACGCGCCGTCCGCCGCGCCGCCGTGTCGCTCTGTTAGAATCGCCCCGTCGATGCTCAATCGCTCTAATGACGCCGGCCTCGCTCCCGATGCGGAGATTCGCCTTGTCGAGCGCGCCCGGCAGGGCGACCTTGATGCGTTCAACAGCCTCGTCGAGATCCACCAGCGCGCGGTCTATAACCTCTGTCTCCGTATGATCGGGCATACCTCGGCGGCCGAGGATAGCGCCCAGGACGCGTTCATCTCGGCATGGCGGGGGCTCGCCGGCTTCAAGGGCGGCAGCTTCCGCTCCTGGCTGATGCGCATTGCCGCCAACGCCTGCACCGACGAACTGCGCCGCCGCGGGCGACGGCCGTCCGTCTCGATCGATACGCCGCCGCCGGGCGTCGAAGAGCCGATCGATGTGCCGGATACGGCCGAGGGCCCCGAGACGCAGGCGCTGCGGAAGGAGCACCAGACTGCCATTCAGGCGGCGCTGCTGAAGCTGCCCGCCGACCAGCGTCTGGCCGTCATCATGTGCGACGTGCAGGGTTTCGCGTACGACGAGATCGCCGCTGCCATGAGCGTCTCGATCGGCACGGTGAAGTCGCGGATCAGCCGCGGGCGCGAGAAGCTGCGAACCGAGCTCACGCGACAGGAACAATCGGGCGGTCAAGAGCGTCATATGATCACCGGCTCGAACCAAGATACGGCCGGGCATCGGACAAGAATGTGAAGAGACTGTTAGCGATCTTTACAGGTAGGCATCAACCCGACCGGGACGCCCTCTCCGCGTATCTCGACGGCGAACTCGCGTCCGAACGCGCCGCCGCCCTCGAAGCGCACGTGGCGGGGTGTGAAGCCTGCTCCACGATGCTCGAAGGCATGCGCGACGTGCGAACGATGCTTCGCGCGTTGCCGCAGGCGGATGCACCGCGCTCGTTCCGCGTGCGCCCCGAAGTTGCCGCAGAGCCGCGGCGCGGCATCCCGGCACCGCCGGCGCCGCTGCTGCGGGCGATGCCCGTGCTTAGTGCCGCGGCGGTGATCGTGTTTGCGATCACGGTGTCGCTGGACGTCGCCGGGGGCGGTAACGGCGACAACGGCTCATCCGCGGCGCGCGTCGCCATGTCTGACAGTGCCGGCACCGAGGCACTGGAGCAGGGTGGGCCGCCGGCGCCTGAAGATGAGTCCTTCAACGCGGACCGCGGCGCGACGCAGGATGCGCCGGCTGCGGGATCGCTGGCGCCCGCGGCGACCGCCACGACTGCCGCCGCAGCGCGGGCCGCTGCCGATGAGTCGGCGGGCGGCGCCGCGCCGGATGCCACCGCGATTGGCGCAACGGCGTACGCCGAATTGGCGCAGGGCGACTCAGCCACGGACGACGACGGCGAGCGAGATCTCGAAGCGACGTCTGTGGGACAGGATGATGACGACGGGAACAAACTGGCGCTGCGCATCGTCCAGATCGCATCGGCGGCGGTCGCGATCGTTGCCGCGGGCGTGGCGCTGCGGATGTGGCGAAAGCAAGGAGAAACAGTGGTATGAACCGCAGGCGATTATTCATTCTCGGCATGGCACTGGCGCCGCTCGCCCTTGTGGCCGCCGTCTGCGGCGACAGCACGACGCGCATCGAAAACAGCGGCGAAGGCGCGCCGACGGGCATCACCGTGACCGGCGAAGGCAAGGTGCAGGGCGCGCCGGACGTGGCAATGGTTCAACTGGGTGTTTCGACGTTGCGCCCGACGGTCGCGGAAGCGCGCCAGCAGGCCGCCACGGCGCTCGACGCGATGATCAACTCGATGAAGGCGAACGGCGTCGAGGACGACGACATTCAGACGGCGAACCTGTACATCTCGCCGGAGTACGACTACCGCAATAACGAGACGATCCTACGCGGCTTCCGCGTCAGCAACACCGTTACGGTGAAGGTGCGCGAGATCGATACCACCAGCCAGGTGATCGACGATGCGGTGAGCGCCGGCGGCGACGACACGCGCCTCGAAGGCATCAACTTCACGATCGACGACCCGTCTGAGTTGCAGAAGCAGGCGCGTGAAGCCGCGGTGGCCGACGCACGCGCGAAGGCAGACACGCTCGCGGCTGCGGGCGGCATCAACGTCGGCGAGCCGATCATCATCAACGAAGGCAGTGTGTACGTGCCGCCGATCCCGTACGCCGCAGGACGCGCGGAGTTCGACGACTCGGCGCAGGCGGCGCCGGACACGCCGATCGAGCCGGGCCAGCTTGATGTGATCGTGAACGTCACCGTGACGTGGACGATCGAGTAAGTCGCCCGCGGGGCACACCGCCGTCATCGCAGATGGACAGGCGGGGCGCCTGTCCTCCACGCTTCGCGTCTCGCGATCGGCGCGCATGATTCGTTAGAGGGCAGGCCGCGGCGGTTGCGTCGTGCCATGCACAACCCGCGCGTAGAGGCTGCCGGTGCCGTTCGACCGAGCGGCGCAGAAACCCGGGTTGAGATCCGCCGCACTCCGGCATAACCCTCGTCATCATCGGCAGCCGCACCCGCTACAATGCATGGCCAATGCGACGACGAGGATGCGGGCGAGTTCCCGGCGATCCGCGACGGGATGACTGACCGGCTGAAGGACTGACCGACTCACACATGACCACAGACCAGAAACAGGACTATTACGACGCGCTCGGCTTGGCTCGCAACGCCAGCCAGGACGACATCAAGAAGGCGTACCGGCGCCTGGCGATGCAGTACCACCCCGACCGCAACAAGGACGACGGGGCGGAGGCGCGCTTCAAGCAGGTCACCGAGGCCTACGAAGTGCTCGCCGACCCCGAGCGTCGGGCGATGTACGACCGCTTCGGCCATGCAGGCGCCGCCGGCGAGAATCCGTTCGCGCGCGGTTTCGAGGGGTTCGGCGGCTTCGGCGGCCTGGGCGATATCTTCGATGCGTTCTTTGGCGGCCAGGGTGGGCGCACGCAGCGCGGCCCTCAGCGCGGCGCGGACATCCGGCGGTCGATCACGATTTCGTTCGAGGAGGCCGTGTTCGGCGCCGACAAGGAGTTCGACGTGCAGGCCGCCGAGGTCTGCTCGCGCTGCGGCGGCAAGCGCGCCGAACCGGGCACCGAGCCCGAGAAGTGCCCGACCTGCAGCGGCACCGGTGAATTGCGACGCGTCCAGCAGAGCATTTTCGGCCAGTTCGTGAACGTCGCCATGTGCGATCGCTGTCGCGGCGAGGGACGCATCGTCACCTCACCGTGCACGCAATGCCGGGGCGTCGGGCGCGAGCGTCGCAAGCGGCGGCTGTCCGTGACGATCCCGGCAGGCGTCGATAACGGCTCGCAGATGCGCCTCAGCGGCGAGGGCGAGATCGGCAACGGCGGCGGCCCGCGCGGCAATCTGTACCTGCAACTGAACGTCAAGCCGCACCAGATCTTCCAGCGCGATGAAGACGACCTGATCTACGACCTGGAGTTGAACTTCGCGCAGGCGGGTCTCGGTGACGAGGTCGACCTCCCGACGATCGACGGCGAGCCGCACACGCTGCGGATCGTCAGTGGTACGCAGTCTGGCGAGGTGTTCGTCGTGAAGGGTAAGGGCGTGCCGCACCTGCGAGGCGGCGGCCGGGGCGACATGCTCGTTCGCGCGAACGTCGTGACGCCGAAGCAGCTCAGCAAGGAGCAGAAGGAACTGCTGCGTCAGCTCGCGGAGTCGATGGGGACCGAGGTCAAGCCGCAGGAAGACAAGGGCTTCATGGGCAAGATCAAGGACGCGCTCACCTAACTTCCACGGGGGTCGCCGGCAAAGCGTCAGCTACGCGATGGCCTGGCGATAGGCGTCGCCGTCAATTTCCATGCGAGAATCTCCGACGGCGGGACCGTCCGTGGTAGGCTAGTCGCCACTCATCGTATGCGCCCCGCCCGAGGAGATACGTGCGCGCGTTTTCCGCTCCCTGGGCTCTGCTCGCCGCCGGGGCACTTCCTGCTTTGGCGGGCGTGGGGCTGCTCGCCATTCGCCTGCCCTCGAACGAGGCGACGTCCGCGCAACCACCGGTGCCGCCCGCGGCGGCACCGATCATCGCCGCGCGCGCGGTGTGTTCGTTCGCGAACGAAGATGCCGCGGCGGCGCTCGTAGACGGCGCTGATGGCGGCCAGAGCGTCGTCGTCGACGGGCGCAGCTACTGGCTGTTCGGCGACACGCTTTTCGCCGCCGCGTCCGGTAAGCAGATCGAGGCTAACACGCTCGCCTGGTCTGACACGCGCGACGAACACGGTTGTCCCGAACTGACGTATCACGCGCGCGGCGGCATCGCCGTGCCGTTTCTCGAAAAGGACGGATCGCTGACCGTCTGGCCGTCCGGCACGTTCGCGAACGACGACGGCACGATCGACGTCTTCACGGTGTACATCTACGGATCGGGGCCGTGGGCGTACTGGACGGGCGAAGTCGGCGTCACCCGCGTCGACCCGGCGTCGATGCGGGTCGAGGTGACGGCGCGGCGCCTGTTCGATGCGGCGAGCGGCTTCCGGTCGCAGGTTATCGCCGCGCAGCCGGTCGATGAAGACGCGGACGAGCGGCTGCGCATCGTGCTTCAACTGCAAAGCGGCGAGAAGATCCTCGCGCGCGTCGCCAGTGCAAGCATCCACGAGTTCCTGGCGTACGAATACTGGGACGGCGAAGCCTGGAGCGACGATCCGGGCGTCGCGGCACCGCTCTGGGACGTCGCGCAAGCTGATGATCCGACCGGCATGCTGGGCGCGTTTGAAGGCAGCACGCACATCTCGTGGAGTGACGCGTTCGACGCGTACGTGGCGATCTCGAACGCCGGCTATGCGTCGGTCGGAGCGCGCTTCGCCGATCGCCTCGAGGGCCCGTGGAGCGACGCCGTCTCATGGCTCGACTGCAGCGCGTTCGCCGGACCGCGCGTGCCCGTGTGCTACACGCCGGCGCTGCACCCGCAGTTCTCCGAAGACGGCTCGTTGTTCGTGACGGTCACGCGCTTCGGCGAGTACGACATCGTTGCCTATGAACTGACGCCGGGCGCGCCGGTACACGAGTATCGCCACGGCGACGCGATTGTCTACGGCTTCGAGGCGCCAGGAGACGACTGGGAAGACCTCGGCGTGGCGTTTCACGCGTCGCGCACGCCGGCGGATGGGCTGGCGCCGATCTATCGATGGCAGCGCGACGGTGAAGTCGCCTACGCGCCGCAAGCACCGGGCGCGGACTTCATACGTGACGACGCCGCGGCGTTCTACGCGTCGTTGGCGGCGCCTGCGGAGGATTCGCCGATCGTGCTGCGGCCCGTCTACGGCTGGAGCGACGGCACGGCGCACCTGCTTTCCACCATGGACTCAGGCCTCGAACGGTACGGATTCGTGCGGGGCAAGGTCGCGTTCTACACGCCGCGCCGCTCCTGACGGCGTGACGGGCACACAATGTGCTGAGGGAGACTCGAGATGGCGAAATATTGGCTGGGCACGATAGTGGGGATCGCGGTCCTTTCGTTGGCGCTGGGGTTGGTCACGAACGGGCCACGCGCCGGTGCCGAGGTCGACAATACGGTCGCGATCAGTTGCCTCTTTCTTGCGGGCCCCATCGACGGTGATGGCGATGATCCCGTCGGGGCGGCCGACGCGAACGCCGCGTGCGATGGTCTCACCGCCGCCGACGTCGGGCTTATTGCCGCCGCGGTCGGCGACGCCGACGGCGTGCTCGAACCGGGTGAACTCGCCGCGCTCGACCTCGACGCGAACCAGATCACCGTGCCGGGAAGTGCCCCCCTCGACAGTATCTACATAATCGCGCTGGTGGATGATGACGAACTCGTCACGTTCGACGCAGATTTCGGCGGGTCGGTCACGATCAACGATGATGGCGCGCTGGGCGAAGCCACCCCCGGTGACGACGCTAACGTCGAGACGTGCGAAGGAGACGACGATGCCGACTGCGGGACGGAGATCTTTGGAAACGGAGACGGCGTCGTGGTCGCGACGATCAGGGCAGTCACCGCGAGTGATGGGACTAACATCGATGTCGCCGTCACGCAGGAAGGTGTGAGCGAAACGCAGACGCTGCTCGTCGTTGGTTCGCCGTTCAGGGTCGATCTCAACCTCGTCGAGACGACGGTATTTTCAGGGTCGTCGACGGAGTGCCGTGACGGGACGCTGGATGTGTTCGACGACGCCGCGATCGGCGACGCCGCCTCGACGCTGGCACGCGCGGTGATCGTGGACAACGACGACCGCGCGCTGACACGCATCGTCGCAGACTTCAGCTCAGCGGATGCCAACATCGCGATCGTCGGCGATACTAGCGAACTTTCGGTCGATGGCGGCACGCGGGGCATGGGCGCATTCGCGGTGATCTGCGGCGGCGATGTCGCGGGCGCAACGACGATCACGGCCGATATCGGTGCGGACGATGATTCGTTGCCGATCACGGTCGTCGCGGCAACACCCGGCATCACGCTTACTGCATCTCCAGCGCAAGTCGAGTGTGACGGCGTCGCGTCGTCGACACTAACTGCCACCGTATTCGACGAGTCCGGGCAGCGCGTCCCGGACGGCACGAACGTGAACTTCAGCGTGGTGGCGCTCGGCAGCGCCGATCCGGTGAACGCGCTCACCACCGGTGGCGTCGCCGCCAGCATCATCACGCCATTGGCCGGCGCGAGCGGCGTGACCGTGATCGTGACAGCCGGGGCCGCGCAAGCGCAGATCCGCATCGAGTGCGGCGGTCAGACGGAATTCGGTGCGCCGCGCGCGATTGAATTGAAGGCGACGCCGCCGCTGATCACGTGCGACGCAAACCACGCATCGACGATCCGTGTGCGCTTGCGTGATGACAACGATCAGCCCATCGCCGATGGCACCTACGTCGAGTTCTCCGTGGAGAATGCCGGCGACAACTACGGCTACCGGTTCTCCCAGGACCAGGCCGTGACATCCGGCGGCGAAGTCACGACCGACGTCTTCTTCCAGTCCGTCGACCCGCTGCCACCCTCCGCGTTCGACGTGCGTGCTACGTCGGGCATGATCAGCGGGACGATTCGCGTACGGTGCGACGGAGTGCTGTGTATGTCGCCGCCGCCGCACCCCATGAGTCCACCGTGCGTGCAGCCACCGCCATCCCCGCCCGGCTGCGTCGAAGAGCCAACGTCGCCGCCTGAATCGGTGAGTCCGCCCTGCCCGACGGCAACGCCGTTTCCGCCGTCGCCGCCGCCGTGCGAGTGGCCGTTCTCCCCGCCCAACTGTGATCCCGGCGAATTGGCATCGCCGTCGTCCACGGCAACGCCTGCGGACACCGCCACAGCGAGATCAACGCGCACGAAGCAACCGCCTCGTACGCCACGTGCTACGCGCACACCGAAGCCGACGAAAACACCGCGGGCCCACGCGTGTGCCGACGTGACGGGCGACGGGGCAGTTTCGAGCGCCGATCTTGTCGCGATCAGCGCGAAGGCCGGGCGGGGATACGATGCCCGCTACGACATCAACGACGACGGCAAGGTGACATTCCGAGACGTGCTGGCGGCGGCGGCTCAGCTGAAGCGGAGGTGCTAATGATCGGCTGAGGGCTGTTCGCGGCCCATGCGCAGCATCAGGTCGAAGATGCGGCGCAACTCGGGCACCGGGTCGGCGTGCTCGTCGACGCGGATGTCGAGCCGATATTCGCGCGGGTCGAAGTTGGGAGAGCCGCCGCGCGCGATCACCTGCGGCGTGACGACGAGCGCGGCTGATTGGCGGCCGCGCTTGTCACCGCCCGCCGCTTGACCCGCTTCGAGCGCCAGCACGAGGCGGATGCCCAGCCACTTGCCCGCGCTCGCCTCGAAGGCGTTGGCCATCGCCTCGACGACTTGCGCGCCGTCGAGCATGTTGCCCTGCGCCGAGTAGTCCTGCCCCTCGCGGCTGCCGAACCAATCGACGCAGTCCTTGCCGCTGTAGGCGAACGTGCGTCCCTGCGCGTCGATGCCGGCGACCTGCCGCACGTCGCGGCCGCCGTCTTCGGCGAGGAGCGCTTCGAGCGCGGCGCGCGGGCTGATGCCGTGCTCGAGTAGCCGCAGCCCCTGCGTGCCGAGATCGACGTTCGTGTTCGACTGCGTCGCGATGGCGCCGACGCCCGACTTCGCGTGCGGCACGAGCGCACCGACGCACGGCACAGCGGTACACACCGCAACGCCAAACGAGGCGCTGTTCGGATCTCGCGCGATGATGCTGAATGTCATGGACCTCCTCAGTCGTAAGTTGTCAGTTTAAGTTCTAAGTTGTAGGCTCGCGGCTCATTCGATCGACTACGCCGAGCACTGACTCGACGAGCACGCGGTCGCCCGGGTGTGGGTCTTCGTAGATCATGTCAAACGACAGGCGCGCCTCACGCGGCGTTTCGGATGATGCGTCGAGGCGATACAGCACGGCGTAGTAGCGCGTGCCGTGCAGTTCGTACGGCCGCACGTCGACCACCTCGCCGGCCTGTGGCTTCGGACGCTCGCCGCCGCGGACCCATTTTGAAGTCATACGTTGTCAGTCTTCAGTTGTAAGTTCCAAAGTCCGAAGTTCAAGGTTCGGCGTTCTACTAGCTCGGTTAGCTCTTCTCTGGACGGACTGAAATCATCAACGCACTTACAACTGATAACTTACGACTTATCACTCATGAAGCGCACGAGCGTCGTATCGTCCGACACGTCGTCGAAGTAGGCGACGAGCGGCATGTCGACGCGGATCTCGTCGTCGGGCACGCCGACGACGTTCGATACGATGCGCGGGCCTTCTTCAAGCTCAACGATCGCGTAGTGGTAGGGGCCGTCCTCGCTGAAGCCGGGAAACTTCTGATGCATGACGCCGAACGAGTACAGCGTGCCGCGCCCGCTCGCCTTCTCCCACGCCGTGTCGGTCGACCAGCAGTCAGGGCAGCGCGGCCGCGACGGCAAGCGCCAGGCGCGGCAGTCCTTGCAGCGCATCAGCATGAGTTCGTGGCGTCGCGCGCCGTCGTAGAATTCGCGGGACTCTTCGTCCGCCTGCGGGATGGGCCGAGTGTAGGTGTCACTCACGCATCACCATCGTCGTGTACTCCGACGTTCGATTTTCAGCCTCACGCATCATGGGGCGACAGGACGATCGTGCTGTGATGATCGAGGATGCCGCCGTTGCCGGTCACGAGCACAACGTCGTGCTTGTCGACCTGGCGGTCGCCGCCCTGGCCGCGCGCCTGGATGATGCCCTCCGAGAGCGGCGTCATGCCCCACATGTAGTAGGCGCTGAGTTGGCCGCCGCCGGTGTTCGTCGGCAGGGCGCCGCCCGGCGCGAGCTTGCCGTCGGCGACGAACGGGCCGCCCTCGCTTTTCGCGCAGAAACCGTAATCCTCGAGCGTGACGAGCACGGTGTAGGTGTAGCAGTCGTACGCCTGCAGCACGTCCACATCGTCGATCCCTATGCCGGCCATCGCGAAGGCCTTCTCCTTCGACATGGGCGCGCCCGTCTGTGTCTCGACATCCCATCCTTTGCGACGCATGTCGCCGGGATGCCCCTGTCCCATGCCCCAGATGTACGCCGGCGGCTGCTTCATGTCCTTCGCCGCGTCCGCGCGCGAGACGATCACCGCCACGCCGCCGTTCGATACGAGGCAACAGTCCAGCAGGTGCAGCGGCTCGGCCACCCATCGCGATGCGTGGTAGTCCTCGAGCGTCATGGGTTCGCGGTGCTCGGCGATCGGATTCATCGCCGCCCATTGTCGCTCCGCCACGGCGATCGCGCCGAAGTGGTCGTTCGTGGTGCCGTACATCGCCATGTGGCGGCGCGCGGCGATAGCGTAGTGGGCGTTGATGCCCATGACGCCGAACGCCGGGTAGAGCCCGCCCATGCCGGACGGTCGCGTCGGGCGGCCCATGCCGGCATACGCGGCGCCACCGCCCTTGTTCGGCTGCAACGGCGCATCGGCGAAGACGCACACGACGTGATTCGCCATGCCGTGGATGACGCTCATGGCGGCGTACTGCACCATGACGTTCGCCGTCGCGCCGCCGACGTTCATGCTCGACAGCAGGCGCAGGTTGGTGAGTCCCAGGTAGTTCTGCAGCCCGACGCCGCCCATGCCGCCGAGCGCACTGACGCCCGGGTTCACGAGCAGGCCGTCGATGTCCTCCTTGCGCAGGCCGGCGTCGGCGACGGCGCGCTGGATCGCTTCGGCGGCGAAGTGCTGGGCATCGTGGCCGTAGACGCGCCCCATCTCGGAGATGCCCAGCCCGGTGATCGCCGCCCTGGCCTTCAATTCCCGTCCGGTCGCGTCCATCGTGGCCTCCTCGGCCAGAGTACGCAGATTCGCCCGAAGGGGGAACGGGGCCCGGATGCGGCGATTGGGGGCCGAGAGGCGTAAATCGGGCGCGGGCCAGTGCCGATGCTACTTCGGAACCGATCGGGATCGAATCAGGACCGGAGCGCGCAATGGCAGACCCGCTCTACACGCTTACCCGCATAGCGAACCGCCCGTCGCCGGGGATCGACGAGGTCCGCGAAGCCTGCACGCTGATCGCGGACGTCATCGGCGCGGCCGAGGTCTACGTCATCAAGGCCGGCGACCCGGACTTCATCCGCATCGGCTGCGAGTGCCCGCCGCGCGAATACGAGATCAAGCAGAAGGGCTACTGGCTCTGCTGGCGTGACCTGGCGACGAATCCCGGCGTGCGTCTGGGCGCCTTCGACGTCGCCGAGCGGCTGATCACCGAAGCGTGGCCGTTCGAAGCCGGGCGTGCGATGACGCACCTGGCGGCGATCCTTCCGGGCGATGAAAGCAATTCCGAGTTGCTCGTCGCGCGCGGGCCGTGGCCCGCAGGCATCGACGAACAGCAACAGCAGTTCCTGGTGATCGCGCGCACGCTACTCGCGCATCTCGTGAGCAACGTGCTCGACTCACAACGCCGCGCCCGCCAGCGCGAGCAACTGGAGTCCCTGGCCAACGTCTCTCGCGCGTTTAACGATGCAAGCGCTTCGGAGTCAGTGCTCAGTGACATCGCGACTGCGCTCGCGAAAGCGTCGGGCTTCGACTGGGTGACGCTCGTGCTGTACAACGACACGCTGGACGCGGTCATCGCCCGCGCGATGAACGTCGCGCGTTACTCTGGCACGGAGACGGCGGCGGTGTTTCGCGAGGGCCGCGGCCTCGTCGAACAGGGCGAGGTGGCGCTCGGGGTGGAGTTGACGCGCCTGCGCACGCAACTGCTCCTGCCCGACGTCTTTGCGCCCGACCTGCTCGAGCGTCCGAACATGCAGCTCATCGGCGAGGTGCTGCCGTTCCTGCAGAAGAACTTCGAGCGCGGGCACGTGCTGTCGCTGGCGATCCTGCCGCTCGTATTCCAGGACGGCGCGATCGGCATGGTGCACTTCTCGTCGTCGACGCGGCGCGAGTTCGCGCAGCACGAAGTCGACTTTCTGTCGGCGCTTGCCGCGCAGGCCTCGACGGCGCTCAAGGGCGTGCTGCTTTACGACGCGCTCGAACGGTCGCGCGACGAACTGCGGCAGAGCGAGGAACGCTTCCGCTCGCTCGTGCAGAACTCGTCTGACCTGATCACCGTGATCGAGAGCGACACGACGGTCACGTACCAGAGCCCGTCGATCGCGCGCGTCCTTGGCCACACGGCGGGCGACATCATCGGCAAGAAGCTGTCGGCGCTGGTACACATCGACGACGTCAGCCGCACCCTGGCGGCGTTGCACGACGCCATCAACAACGACGGCGTCGCCACGGCGGAAGCGCGCATGCGGCACGCCGACGGCTCCTGGCGCCACATCGAAATGATCGGCACGGATCAGCGTGCCACCGCCGCGATCGGCGGCTTTGTGCTGAACATGCGCGACGTCAGCGAACGCAAGAGTCTGGAGCAGCAGCTTCGCTACCAGGCGCTGCACGACCCGCTGACCAAGCTCGCGAACCGCACGCGCTTCGGCGACCGGCTGGACCACGCGCTGCTGCGCAATGAGCGCACCGGCCATCACGTCGCCGTGTTGTTCATGGACCTCGACAACTTCAAGGCCGTCAACGACAGCCTCGGCCACACGGCAGGCGACAAGCTGCTGACTGATGTCGCCGAGCGCGTCGAGCGGTGCCTGCGGCCGGGCGATACCGTCGCGCGGCTCGGCGGCGACGAGTTCGCGATCCTGATCGATGACGTGGAGACGATCGAGGCGCCGCTTGCGGTCACGGAGCGCGTCTTCGAAGCGTTGTCGGCGCCGTTCGAGCTTGAAGGCAAGGAACTGTCCGTCCGCGCCAGCATGGGCATCGCGCTGAGCAACGACGGACGCGAATCCGTCGATGCGGACTCGCTGCTGCGGGACGCCGACGTCGCGATGTACGTCGCGAAGTCGCGGGGCAAGGGGCGGTACGAGGTGTTCGAGCAGAGCATGAAACAGTCGATCCTGGAACGGCTCGAACTGCTCGCCGACCTTCAGCGCGCCGTCGAGCGCGACGAGTTCGTGCTGCAGTACCAGCCGATCTTCCTGATCGAGTCGGGCACGCTTTTCGGGCTAGAGGCGCTCGTGCGCTGGAATCACCCGCGGCGTGGCCTGATACCGCCGACGGAGTTCATCACGCTTGCCGAGGACTCGGGCGCGATTCTCGAACTGGGCAAATGGGTGCTGCGCGAGGCTTGCCGGCAGGCACAGGCATGGCGCGACGCGCAGCCGCGCGCGACCGAGTGGACGATCAGCGTCAACGTTTCCGTCCGGCAGTTGCAGAACCCCCAGTTCGTCAGCGAAGTGGCGCAGGCGCTCGACGACTCGCGCCTCGAGCCGCAGCGACTGATTCTGGAGATCACGGAGAGCGTCATGATGCAGGACGTGCCTTCGATGATGGAGCGGCTGAACGAGCTGAAGTCGCTCGGGCTGCGGCTCGCCATCGACGACTTCGGCACGGGCTATTCGTCGCTCAGCTATCTGCGGGAGTTCCCTTTCGACCTGCTGAAGATCGACAAGGCGTTCATCGACGACCTGGGCACCACGACGGAGCGCAAAGACCTGACGCGCGCGATCATCGAGCTGGGCAAGACGCTTGACCTGCAGTTGGTGGCGGAGGGCATCGAGAGCGGCGACCAGGTGTCGCGCCTGACGTCGCTGGACTGCAGCCTCGGCCAGGGGTTTTACTTCGCCGAGCCGCTGGACGCGTCTGCGGTGGAGGCGCTTCTCGGCGCGCCGGGCGAATCCGAAGCCGCGGCGTAAGCCGGGCAGCGCGGCGGGACAAACGGCCAGCATCAGTCCATGGGCGTGCCGCCGTTGACGTTGAGCGTCTGGCGGTGATCCAGGCTGCATCGTCCGATGCGAAGAACGCTACGGCGCCAGCGATGTCGCCGGGGCGTCCTTGCCGGCCCAGCGCGATCGACCGCACGACCGCCTGCTTCATCGAGGCGGGCTCGCTGCCGAAGCGCGACGCCATGTGCTGAAACGTGCCGTCCATCATGTCCGTGTCGACTGAGCCGGGCGCGACGCAGTTGACGGTGATGTGATGCGGCGCCGCTTCCAACGCGAGCATCTGCGTGAAGCCGATGACGCCGGACTTCGTCGCGCAGTAGGCGCCGTACTGCGGCACGCCCATGCGGCCTGCGGACGACGAGATGTTGATGATGCGGCCACCGTGGCCGGCTTCGACCATGCCGCGCAGCGCCCGGCTCGTGAGCAAGTACACGCCGTTCAGATTGACATCGACGACGCGATACCACTCATCGTCGGGGATCTCCCAGAGGTTCTTTTCGCCGCAGTACGCAAGCCCCGCGTTGTTGACGACGATGTCGACGCGGCCAAACGCGGCCAGCGTCTCCGCGACGATACGCTCCGCTTCGTCGGGTTGCGTGAGATCCGCATCGATGCCGAGACCCCGGCGCCCGAGCGCTTCGATCTCGGCGACGACCGACGCGACGCCCCGCCAGCCTGCGCGCCTTTCTTCATCGGGAAAGTCGTCGGGACTTCGCGGCGAGCCGGTAGCCACGACGTGCGCGCCGTCCTCGGCGAGGCGCACGGCGATGGCGCGCCCGATCCCGCGATGTCGTGCGGCGCCGGTCACGACTGCCACTTTGCCTTCGAGACCTACTGCCATATGCGTATCCTCCTCGTCGTTGCTTCGCTCACGCTAACAGGCTGGCCCACCGCAGTGGAACTGATGCAATCGTGCAATACCGCCGACCGGGCCGTAACTTCCGAGCCACGGCGGCTCTGTTTTACTCACTAAAAGGCGGTACCGATAGCGACGGGAGGGTCACCGTGCGAGAGCGAGATCAAGACATCGTAGACAACAGCCCTATGGCGCGCGGCGCCGAAGAACGCATCGAGCGGGCATCGGAAGAGGTGCAGCGCACGGGCACGCAGGGACGCCAGGACATGTCGCAGAAGGCCACCGAGTTCACCGAGAAGGCGCGCGAGCGCACCGATGAAGGCATGCAGAAGGCTGCCGGCGGCATGGAAGATACGGCGCACAAACTGCGTGAGAAGACGGAAGGCAAGGGCGGTGTGCAGGCAAAGGCCGGCGAGACCGTTGCCGAAGGGATGGAGAAGACAGCCGGCTATCTGCGCGACAAGGACTCGCAGCAGATCATGGACGACGTCGAGCAGTACGTGAAGGAGCACCCCGTGCAGGCAATCGCGGGCGCCGTCGTCGGCGGGTTCATCCTCGCGCGCATCCTGCGTTAGTCATGGAGGCCGCATGACGACCGAACTTCACCACGAACCGCTCGGCGACCAGCTCAAGCGGGGGTTCGACGAGTTTTCGGGTGTCAGGGAAGAGATGATGGACCTCTTCCAGGACCTTCGCGGGCTCGCGCAGAAGGAGATGGAGCTGGCACGCGCGGAATTGTCCGAGCAGGCCGGCTACGCGCGGATGAGCGCCACGTTCGGTGCGGTGGCGGCGCTGCTGGGATTGGTCACGCTGGGCTTCATTGCCGTGACGTCGATGTTCCTGCTCGACCTGGTCGTACCGTTGTGGGCAGCGGCGTTGATCACGACGGGCGGCCTGCTGCTGCTCACGTTGCTGCTGGCGGCGCTCGCGTATGCGCAACTGAAGCAGCTCACGGTAGCGCCGAAAAAGACGTTGCACTCAGTGAATGAGGATATGCGATGGGCAAGAGATCGGATGAACTTCAGCGCGAAATAGCCGATTACCGGCAGCGCCTGGATGCCAGGGTGAACCGGATCGACGAACGTGTGCGCTCTGACGTGCGTGATTCGCGGGAAACCGTCGATCAGGATCTGCGCGATCGTCTGCATCTCGACAAGTACGCCGAAGAGCGGCCATTCCTGACGCTGGCGGCTGCCTTCGGCGCCGGGATCCTCCTGGGTTCGACGACCCCGGCGGTGCCGACGCCGTCGTTGCCATCATTCAGCGGGCGGGATTCGCAGGATGGACGGGGAAGCCGCGGTGGCGCGAGCGGCACCGGGAGCATGGGCTTTCTCGCGTCCATCGTCGGTAGCGCCAGCGGCGCGCTCAGCGGCACGATCGAAGATGAGGTGCGCCAACTCTTCTCCCAGGTGACGGGCGGCCGCGAGGCATCTCGCGCCAGCACGCGCGGCGAATCCTCGGGCTCCGGCCGGCATGTCAATCGACACGAGGATGCCGAGAGCAGCTACGACGAGCAGCAGGAGCTCGCGATCTCTGAGGAGCTGCGTCCCCAGTAGCTCAATGTTTGTGAAGATGGAGGCCGCGCTCAGTGGGCGCGGCTTCCGCCTCTCCGCGCTCCATGATGTCCGGCTCGTCGGGGTCGACGTGGATCGCGATCTTCGCGCCCGGAATGCATGACCGCAGGTCGGACTCGATCTCTTCGATCCGGAGGTGTGCGGCGCTGACGGTCATAGCCGGGTCGACGAGCACATGCAGATCAATGTGTTTCTCGCGGCCGGATTTCCGCGTGCGCATGGCGTGGAAGCCTCGCAATCCGTGTTCGTGCGTCGCGAGACACGCCTCGATCATGGCGACTTCTTCGTCCGGCAGCGACGAGTCGATCAGCTCACGCAGTGCGTCTGCGGTGATACGGGCGACGGTGTACGCCAGGTATGCGGCGATGGCTAGGGCCACGAGCGGGTCGAAGATCTGCCGTCCCGTGATACCCACGAGCGTCAGCGCGAAGATGACGCCGGCGGCCTGTACGACGTTCGTCAGGAGATGCCGCGCGTCAGCGGCGATGGCGACGGACTCGCTGATGCGGGCGGCGCGCATGGCGTACGCCGCGACGGCGAGGTTCACAACAGCCGTCACCGCCATGATCGCGAGCGAAGGACCGACGTCGATGTCGGCGCCGCCGTCGAACATGCGGCGCAGCGCGGCAACGGCGATGAACGTCGCGCCGCCGGCGATCAGCGCCGCCTGCGAGAGCGCGGCCAGGCTTTCCGTCTTGCCGTGACCGTAGGGATGCGCCTCATCGGCGGGCTGCATGGCGAGCCGTACCGCGAAGAATGCCAACCCCGACGCGAAGACGTCCTGCGCGCTGTCGACGCCGTCGCTCAGGACCGCGACCGATCCGAACATCAGCCCGACGCTGAGCTTGGCGACCATCAGGACGGCGTTGGATCCGAGGGAGAGCGCGGCGGCGCGACTTGCGACGTCCAGACGCCAGAACCGAGCCGGCGCCTGCGTGAGTTCCCTCATGCCCGCATGGTACAGCGTCGGGCGTTCGCCGGAGTCAGTAGGGGATGTCCAGCGCGTCGAGCACCTGACTTGCGAGGCGCCGGCGCGACGCTTCGTCCCGCATGATCGTGGCGCCGACGATCGCGCGGATGCCCATTTCCTCGATCGCAGGTGCGCGCGAGGCGTCCGCTTCATCGATTACGAGTGTGTCGATGAAGCCGCGGTAGATATCGGCGACCGCGACGACGTCGACGGCGTGGCCGAGCCCTGCCATCATCTCGCCGGCCGGGGGTTGCAGCGACGCGCCGTCGACGATCGGGCTGACGGCGGCGCGTTTGGCTGTCGATACGGCGATCGCGTCGGCGATGTCGCGGAGCGCCAGGACGGGCCCGATGCTTGCGATCGGGTTGCTGGGTGCGATGAGGATCGCCTGCGCCTCGTTGATCGCTTCGAGCACGCCGGGCGCGGGCGACGCTTCGGCGGCTCCTTCGAAGCGCACGGCGCGGACGCCGTCCCGCGCGTGGTGTTTAACGAGATACTCCTGGAACGGTTGGTCGCCGGCGTCGGTCTCGACGATCGTACGCACGCGGTCGTTGGTCATCGGCAGCAGCCGCACGTCGACGCCGAACGCACGCGCGACGTCGCGGACGATCGACGTCATTGGCACGCCACCGCGCAAGAGTCGCGTGCGATGCAGGTGCGTGGCGAGGTCGTGATCACCGATCTGAAACCACGTCTCGTGACCGAAGCGTTGCAACGAATCGAGCCAGCGGAACGTGTCGCCGCGGAGGCCCCAGCCGCGCTCCTCGTCGACTTCGCCGGCCAGCGCGTAGGTGACGATGTCCGGGTCGGGCGAGACGTAGAGTCCGTGGAACCATTCGTCGTCCGCCGTGTTGATGATGGCGACCAGACGCTCGTGCGGCACCACTTCAGCGAGCGCGCGCAGGAATCGCGATCCGCCGATGCCGCCGCACAGCACGACGATTCTTCCTGCGTGCGCGGACGTCATGAGACGGGCATGATCTCCGGCGCCTGTTCCGTGGCGCGGCGCGACTGCCCGGACCCGGCGTCCAGTTCGTCGGACTCGGCGCGGTTCCAGAGCCAGAGGATCGCCGGGCCGATGACGAGCGTGAGCACGCCGAACATCAGGAACATACCCCGCAGTCCAACGGTGTCAGCGAGCGCGCCGCTGATCGGTTCGATGAACGCGAGCAGGACGCTGCCGGCGAGGTTCTGGATCGAGAGCATCGTCGCGCGGCGGTCGCTGGGGATGCGCCGATTTACATAATCAGAGAGGGCCGGATTCGAAAGCCCGGCGACGAAGCCGACGGGGATGAATGCGGCGTACACCCACATGTTGTCCATGCCGGCGAGCGAGAGATACGCAATGCCCAGCGCCACGGGCATCGCGAGAAACGTGCCGCGCTCGCCCAGGCGCGAGATCAAACGGTGCGCAAAGAAGGCCGACATCATGCCGGCGGCGCGCACCGGCGCCTGCCAGAGCCCGAGGTTGCCCGTACCGACGTCGAACGAGTCGAGGAAGGGCTGCAAGAAGATCAGCGGTGCGAAGACGGCCGCCTGGAGCACGCCGCTAAACGCGATGATGTAACGCAACGGCTTCTTGTTCCACGCGTCGCGGACGCCGTTCCGCACCATGCGGAGGTAGGGCTCCGGTTCCTCGTGCCCGCGATAGGACGGCTCGCGCATCGAGAGCGCGACGGGTACCGCGGCGAGTGCCACGCCGGCGCTCAGGAGAATCGGCACCGACAGCGATGTCGCCGCGGCGATCGGCGCGCCGATGAGGATCGCGAGCAGCACCGCGAGCGACGTGAGCGCCCAAAGACGGCCATTGATCTTCTGGAACTCTTCCTCGCGGCCCATGCTCTTCAAGCTGTCGTACAAGAGCGCCGTGTCGGCCCCGGATTGCAGCGTCAGCGCCAGGCCCCACGCCGTGTATGACAGCAGGATCACGAGGTAGTTCTCGGCGACGCCGAAGATGAACACCGCGATCGCAAACATGAGGCTGCCAAGCATGAGCGAGATGCGTCGCCCGTAGCGGTCGGCGATGGCGCCCGTCGGCACCTCCGCGAAGACGATAAGCAGGAAGAACGGCGTATCGAGCAGCGTGATCTGCGTCAGCGAGAGGTCGCGTTCCTTCTGCAGATAGATGACCCAGATCGGCCACCACAGTTGAAACTGGATGAGGAAGCGATAGAGGAACGACTTCCCGATGTTGGCCTCGAGGGCCATGTCCTCGCGTATGCGCCCGAGCAGATCCACGACGCCGAGTATAGCGAGGAGCGGGAACGCCAGATACGACGTGAGGGGCCCTCAACGGGCCCCGCATGTCAAACGTCAAGCGTGTTCGCTTAGTCGATCGCGAAGAGGAAGATGTTCGGCACATAACCGATATCGGTGGAGTCGGCGCTGGCGCCGAACAGGCTGAGGATCGCGATCCACACAAGGAATCCGACGGCGGTCGCAGCGAGCGCGCGCCCTGCCGGCGCATCGGTGGCGCTCTGCACGGCGATCACGAGGGTGCCGAAGGTGACGGCGAGAGCGAGGAGACTCAAGCCGAACCCGAAGCCCCCCGGAAGGAAGAACAAGAGTCCAAGCGCAAGCGGGAGCGTCGCGAAGCCCATCACGCGGACCAGTTCGTTCATGTCCGCGCGGGCGCGGAAGACCTGCGTCAGCATCACGTAGGTAACGCCGACGGCAACGCCGAAGACGATCAGCGAGATGATCGTGCCGATGATCACCGACTTGAGGAAGAACTCGCCGCTGTCGGGGCCATCCTCGAAGATCCACCAGAGCCACGTCCCGAGGGCGAATAACAGCGTCGAAACGACGGCGACGGCGGCGGCGGGGAGGGTGTAACTCGCGTCCGCGCGCACCTCGTCGAACACCGTGGTGTCGAGCATCGCCAGCCTGCGGACCTTTTGCATGAGGCTGTTTACATCCATGCCTCCGGCCTGTGACATCATGTCGGATCCCTCCTGCTCCGCCGCGCGCGGCAGAATGCGCCCTCCCGGAAAAGGCTTAACTGTGTATCTCATACACCACTTCATGAACGCTGTCTAGCCCTGCGAACGTGTTTTTCGAGGCTGCAAGGCGATTTGTGAGCGGCTCAGAGCGGTGACTTCGAGGGCACGCCGGCGCGACGCGGGTACTCGGGAGGCGTCGCCGCCTGCTTCACGGCGACGACGATCTTCTGCTTCGGGCCGGGCACGTCGAGTGGCACGACGAACAGCTTCGCGCCCAGGACCGAGAGCGCGCGTTTCGAAGCCGCCACCTCTTCCTCGACGCGCGACCCCTTGGGAGCGACGACGCGTCCGCCGATGCGGGCAAACGGCAGTGTCAGCTCCAGCAACGCGGGAAGGGGGGCGACGGCCCGCGCCAGCACCAGGTCGAAGCCATCCCGGAGGGACGGATCGTGCCCCAGTTCCTCGGCACGGCCCGTCACAACGACGGTGTCCGAGAGGTCCAGCGCTTCCACGACCGCGGATAAGAATGCCGTCTTCTTCGCCGTAGCTTCGAGCAGCGCGAGGCGGATCGATGGCCACGAGATCTTGATCGGCAGACTCGGAAATCCCGCGCCCGCTCCGATCTCGATGATGCGGGCATCGGGGCGAAGCACCTCTCGTTCGCGAAGCGAGGCGCCGAGCGCGAGCGATTCGATGATGTGGCGTCGCAGGACGACGTCCGCGGTCGCATCGGAGACGAGGTTAACGCGCTGATTCCATTCGGCGAGCAAGGTCACATAACGCTCGAATTGCAGGAGTTGCGCATCGGTGAGGCTGATGCCATATCGTGGAGCTTCCGTGCGCAAGCTGTCGAGCATGACAAGAGCATAGCAATCGTTATGTTTGACGCGTCATCCCGTACATGCATACAATTACAAAGATTACCGAGGGGGGTTCTGGCAACTATATGGCGGGTGACGTCCAAACAGAAACGATGTCGGTCCAGCAGGCCGCGCATACGTATCTCGGATCGTTGAAGGCAGCGAATCGAGGAGAGGCACAACCGGAAGTCTTGAAGTTCGTCCGCTGGATCGGCCCCCAGCGAGATCTGGGCACGATGCGCGGACACGATGTGGCGCAATACGCCGAGAACTTTCCTCCCACCGTTTCTGATGCAGCAAAGCGCGCGGATTTCGTCCGCGCGTTTCTTAAGTGGTCAAAGGAACGCGGATACACGCGTGAGAACCTCGGTACGCATCTGCGGGTGCGGAAGGCGAACAAGTCGAACTCGAACGCCCAGACGCTCGAAGAGCAGCCGGTCTACCTGACGAAGGAAGGCCACGACGACCTGGTGAAGGAACTCGAGTTGCTCAAGGAGCGGCGGCCGCTGATCCAGGCGGACCTGGCCCGCGCGATGGCAGACAAGGACTTCCGCGAGAACGCGCCGCTCGACGCCGCCCGCAACGAGCAGGCGCACCTGGAAGCGCGTATCCGCGAACTCGACGGCACGCTGCGCAAGGCCGTGATCCTGGAGGCCGGCGCGACGCACGCCGGCGACGTTTCGCGGCTCGGCGATGTGGTGACGATCAAGGACCTGCGCACCAGCAAGGAGACGACGTTCACCCTGGTGAACCCCGACGAGATGCGCTCGGGCCAAGGTAAGATCTCGATCGCATCGCCGGTCGGGAAGGCGATCTACCAACACCGCGCCGGCGAAGAAGTCGAGGTGGAAGCGCCTTCGGGCACGTTCCGCATCCGCATCGAGTCGATCGTTTCGTCGTCCTGACGTAACGGTTCAGTCAACGCAAACGGCGAGGGATGGCAGGCCATCCCTCGTAGTGATCTTGCGTGTGCTGCGTGTCAGTTACCCGTGAACGACGGCTTGCGCTTCTCGACGAACGCCTGCGCGGCCTCGCGGTGGTCGTTCGTGCCGCCGCTGAGGCGCATGTTCAGCGCCTCCTGGTCGAGCAGCGCGCCGAGATCGCTGGTCTCAGCCCGGTTCAGATTCTCCTTCATCCGCGCGAACGCGAGCGTCGGGCCGGAGGCGATCTGCGATGCTAGCGCGAGCGTCTCCTCGCGCAGCTGGTCGTGCGGGACGACGCGGTTCACCATGCCGATGGAGAGTGCATCTGCGGCGGCGAGGATCTCGCCCGTAAGGTAGAGTTCGCGCGCCCTGCCCATGCCGACGAGCTTCTGCAGGTAGTACGATCCGCCGAAGTCGCCGCTGAAGCCGACGTTGCGGAACACAGTGCCGAGCTTCGCCTGGTCGGATGCGACGCGCATGTCGCACGCGAGCGCGAGGCTCAGGCCGGCGCCGACCGCGTGGCCGTTCACCATCGCGATCGTGACCTTCGGCATGGTGTGCAGCATGTAACTGGTCTGCCGCTGCGACAGGCGCAACCCATCGACGCCGAGGGCGAGCAGCGCCGCGGGCGATCGGCCGTTGCCGCTCCCGCTGCCGGCTCCGCGACCTGCAGCCATGTCCTTGACGTCGCCACCCGCGCAGAAGGCGCGTCCGGCACCGGTGAGTACGACACAGCGGACGTTCGGATCGTATGCGGACTTCTGCAAGTAGTCAGCGAGCATCGGCATGAGCTGGCCGCCCATGGCGTTGAGGCTCTCCGGACGGTTGAGCGTGATCACGGCCACGCCGTCGTTGGTCAGTTCGTACAGTACGTCGTCAGCCATGGTCGTACCTCCGGCTACGCGCGCTCGCGGGCGCGCTCCTGTTCGATGAGTTCTCTGCGCAGGATCTTTCCTGACGGGTTCTTCGGGATCGCATCGACCGTTTCGATGTAGCGGATCTTCTTGTAGGGGGCGACGCGCTCCGCGACGAATGCGACCACCTCATCGAGATTCAGCCCCGGCTCACGGGGGACGACGAACGCCTTTGGCACTTCGCCGGCTTCGGCGTCGGCCTTGGGAATGACGGCCGCATCGCGCACGCCGGGGTGCTCCATGAGCAGACCCTCAAGTTCGGCGGGCGCGACCTGGTAGCCCTTGTACTTGATCATCTCCTTCTTGCGGTCGTGGATGCGCACGTAGCCATCGGCATCCGCGGATGCGATGTCGCCGGTGCGCAGCCAGCCATCGGGCGTGATCGTCTCGGCGGTGGCGTCGGGGCGGTTCCAGTAGCCCTTCATCACCTGCGGGCCGTAGACCAGCAGTTCACCGATCTCGTCGGGCCCTAATTCTTCGCCGGTGTCGAGATTGACGACCTTCTCGAGCGTATCCGCGACCGGCGGACCGACGGTGCCGTCGCGCGGCGCATCGACCGGGTTGACGTTCGTCACCGGGCTCGACTCCGTCATGCCGTACGCCTGCATCACCGTGCAGTGCAGCTTCTCCTGCGCCTGGCGTCCCACTTCGAGCGGCAGCGGCGCCGCGCCGGAGACGAGCAAGCGCAACGACGACAGGTCGTACTCGGCGAGCTTTGGATTGTTGACCAGCGCAAGGATGGCCGGCGGCACGACGAACAGGTCCGTCACCTTGTGCTGTTGAATGAGCGCGAGCGCGCCTTCGGGGTCGAAGCGCGGCAGCACGATCTGCGTCGCGCCCATGACGAGCCCGACGTTCAGCAGCACCATCATGCCGTAGATGTGATAGAAGGGCAGGAAGTCCAGCATGACGGCGTCTTCGTTCGTCAGGCCGAGCGCGATCGTCTGACGAATGTTCGCGGTCAGGTTCTGATGCGTGAGCATGACGCCCTTCGGCAGCCCCGTGGTTCCGCTGGAGTACGGCAGCACCGCGATGTCCGCGTACGGATCGATCGCAACCGGATCGGGATCGCCCTTGGCGGCGGCCGCCATGTCCCAGGCGCGCTCGAGTTCGTACACGTGTTCGATCTTCGGCAGATGCGCCTTCGCGGCGTCGACGACGGGCAGCAGCGCGCCGAGCGTGAAGACCACTTCGGCGCCGGCGTCGGCCAGTTGATGCTCGACTTCGCGCTCTCGATAGAGCGGGTTGAGCGTCGTGACGGTCGCCCCCGCGAGCAGTGCGCCGTGCAGCGCGACGGCGTATTCGCAGGAGTTCGGCGCGTAGATGGCGACCATGTCGCCCTTGCGGACGCCTTCGTCCTGGAGGGCGCGAGCCATGCCGCGAATCGCGGTCCACAGCTCGGCATACGTGTACTGCTTGCCGTCGACGGCGATGAGCGCGGGCTTGTCCGGCAGGCGCCGCGCCGCCTGCTCGATCATCTGCGGCACGCTCAGGGGTTCGTACGGCTCGAGGCTCGGCCAGGGACCGGAGAAGACCATGCAACCTCCAATGTGCGTGCGATGGGCATCTACGCTAGCACGGGCTCGCGAAGGCTTCAATAGAGGCTAGCGGCGCGCCATGTTTCGGCCCGTGTTGGACAGATGGTCGACCCACGCGGTCGATGCTTCCTCGAAGCGGTCGTGGGCCTCCGCGAGTTGCGCCAGCATCCACTCCGGCTCGTCGTTGAACTCCGCTCGGCGCTTGTCGAGCGCCTTGCGGGCGTCGCGGACGGCTACCTGGGTGTCACGGAACTTCTGGCCAAGTTCAATGGACAGCGGATCTTGCGGCGGTGGCGCTTCCAGCATGCGCGGGCCGTTGTCGCGACGTGGTCGGTCGCGACCATCGCGGCTTTCGCGCTGCGGGCGACCGCGCTGGTCTCGATCGCCACCGCTGCGGCGACCGCGATCGCGGCTTTCCGGGGCGGTGCGATCCGGGCTGCGCTCGGCGGCCGATGGCGCGCGGCGGATGGAGGGATTCGTCGGGCCTGGCGGCGCCTCGCCACCGGGGCGTCCACGGCGGGTATCGCGACGCGGTCCGCGGCCGTTGGCGGCGTCGCCCGGTGCGGCGTCCTCGGCCCCTCCGTCTCGCTGCGGCTGGCGTGCTTCGGCAGGGCCGTCCGCCTGCGAGCGCCCCTGGCCACCCCGCCTGCCGCGCCTGCGGCGTCGTTTCTTGTCTTCGGTCATAGGGGCAGGGTAACAGTTGGAGGTTTGGAGCTGGAAGCTGGATGTTGGGCGGAGCGCGGCGTCACGCGCGCGATGAGCAAAGGAAGCTCTATGGTCAGTTTTGGCGAAGTGATCGAGCGTACACGGCCCATGATGGAACTCGCTGAGTCCGTCGATCCGAAGACGCCGGGAGCTGCCGGGCTTGCATACCAGGCCGCCGAACTCGCCGTGCATATCTTGCTGATGGAGATCGACGGTACGGATCCGTGGGATGACGAGAAGCGGTATCGGCGAATGCGTGAGGTGCTGGGGGTTGACGAGGAGCAGCACGACCTGGCGTTCATGCACAAGGTGCGGTTGCGTGATTTCTATGCGAATGCGACGCGCATCACGACAGACTATGGTCCTGCGTTTGGACCGCCGTTGGAGGTGCCGGACGCGGATGACTGCCGGCGGTGCGTGGCGATGGCGCGTCGGATCGTAGATGCGGTGCAGGCCAAGGTGGAGGACTTGCGCCCGGAGCGTCCATAGACGGACGCGGCCTTCCGCTTCTGACCTGCTGGCTTCCATCTCTGACGGTCAGTCACGCCGCGGTTCTCGCGTGCCATGCGCTGCCGCGCTACGCTCTCCGCACGATGGAGCTGCACGAGATCCCGACCCCGGCGCTCGTCGTCGATCTGGCGGCCATGGAGCGCAATATCCGGCGCATGGCGGACTATTTCGCGGCGCGGTCGTGCAAGCTGCGGCCGCACTTCAAGGCGCACAAGACGCCGGCGATCGCGCGGCGGCAGCTCGCGGCCGGGCAGTGCACGGGACTGACGTGCGCGACCGTCGACGAAGCCGAGGTGGTCGCGCGTGAACGTCTCACCCGCGACGTGCTGATCGCGAACGAGGTCGTGGGGCCGGGGAAGGCTGAGCGCGTCGCGAAGCTCGCGCAGGCGTGCGATGTCATCGTTGCGGTGGACACGGAGTATGGGCTACAGGACATCGCGCGCGCGGCCGAAGCGGCGGGCGTCGAGGTCGGCGTGGTGGTCGACGTGAACGTCGGGCTGCCGCGATGCGGCGTGGCGCCGGGCGAGCCGGCGGTGCGGCTGGCAAAGCGGGCCGAAGAGACGCAGGGCGTGCGGTTTCGTGGTTTCATGGGCTACGAGGGGCATGTCGTCGCGATCGAGGACCGCGCCGAGCGCGAGCAAAAGGCGACGCGGTCGATGGACCGGCTTCTGAGCACGGCATCGATGGCGCGGGACCAGGGGATGCGCGTCGAGATCGTGAGCGGCGGCGGGACGGGCACGTTCGACATCACGGGCGCGCTGGAGGGGATGACCGAGATCCAGGCGGGGTCGTACGTGCTGATGGACACGGCGTACGCGAAGCTCGACCTGCCCTTCGAGCAGGCGTTTACGGTGCTCGGGACGGTGCTGAGCCGGCCGCGTCCCGAGCAGCTCGCGGCGGACAACGGGCATAAAGCATGCTCGATCGACCACGGGAATCCGTCTGTGAAGGGGATTGAGGGCGCGAACGTGCTGTATCTCGCCGACGAGCACGTGGTGGTGGCGGTGCCCGCTGAGTGCACGATCGCTGTTGGCGATCGCATCGAGCTGTGGCCGTCGCACATCGACCCGACGATCAACTTGCATGACTGGATGTACGTCGTGGACGGCGACCGCGTGCTCGACGTGTGGTCGATCGCCGCACGCGGGTATCGCGGACATCAGGCGGTATGAGTGCCGGGCGGTGCGAGGTCGGGCTGAGGCACGCTCCTGTTGCGTTCTGGATGAAACACAGCGAGTTGAGTCGCGGGCTGAAAGCCCGCGCCACGAAAAGCAGCGCGTGCTGATGAAGCGCAGAGATTAGCTGCGACGGAAAGGAAGCGTCGGATGAAGCTGGGATTGAGCGCGGGCTACTGGAGCAGCGGACCGCCGGCGGGCATCGACGAGACGATCGCCGCGGCGGACGAGTACGGTTTCGATTCGGTGTGGACCGCGGAGGCGTACGGTTCCGACGCGTTCACGCCGCTCGCGTGGTGGGGCGCGAAGACATCGAAGATAAAGCTCGGCACGGCGATCGCCCAGCTTTCGGCGCGGACGCCCGCAGCGACGGCGATGGCGGCGATGACGCTCGACCACCTGTCGCAGGGGCGCTTCATTCTGGGAGTCGGCGCGTCGGGGCCTCAGGTCGTCGAAGGGTGGTACGGGCAGCCGTATCCGCGGCCGCTGGAGCGCACGCGCGAGTTCATCGAGATCATCCGCAAGATCGTCGCGCGCGATGAGCCGGTGGAGTACGCAGGCAAGCATTACCAGATGCCGTACCCGGGCGGCATGGGTCTGGGCAAGCCGCTCAAGTCCACCGTGCACCCGTTCCGCACGGATCTGCCGATCTATCTTGCGGCGGAGGGGCCGAAGAACGTGGCGCTGGCGGCGGAGGTCGCCGACGGCTGGCTGCCGCTGTTCTTCTCCCCGAAAAGCGACCAGTTCTATCGCACGGCGCTGAAGGAAGGGTTCGCGCGGCCAGGCGCGCGGCACGTTGCCGGCGACTTCGAGGTGGTGGCGCCGGTATCGGTCGTGATCACCGATGACATCGAGCGCGGGGCGAACATGATGCGGCCGATGCTGGCGCTGTACGTCGGCGGCATGGGCGCGAAGGGCGCGAACTTCCACTACGACGTGCTGGCGCGCCTCGGCTACGAAGATGAGTGCGCGCACGTGCAGCAGTTGTACTTGAGCGGCAAGAAGCAGGAAGCGATCGCCGCGATCCCGCTCGAGATGGTGCAGGACACGGCGCTGATCGGGCCGCCTGGCAAGATCAAAGACGAACTGGCGATGTGGAAGGAGACCTGCCTGACCACGATGCTCGTCGGCGGGCCGCCGGCGCAGTTGCGGCAGATCGCGGAACTGGTGCTGGGCTAGTCGGCTCGTCGCTGGTTGCTGGTCGGCTGGTCGCTGGTCGCTGGTCGGTGGTATGGAAGGGGCGCATAGCTGTGCGCCCCTACGACGGCAGATGCCCCGGTGTTCGTGGTCAGCTAGGTGACGTTGTTGTGTCCGTCCGGGGAGCTTTTGCCGGCACGACCACGCGCTTGCGGAGCTTGCCGTACCAGTGCGCGAACGCGAGCCACGTAGTGATGCTGTTCGCCTTGCGCGCGGTGAGCATCTTGCGCTGGTACTCGACCGCATCGTCGACGGTGAGGCGGTAGGTGTGCGGCACATCGCCGTGGCGGCCCGCGATCACCAGCCACTGCCCATCGACGTAGGCGATCGTGTGGGTGACGTCGTCCTCTCCGTTCGGCGACGCGAGCGACACATGCATCAGGCTTTCGGCGCGACCGATCTTGAACAGGGCCGAGCGCAGGAGCTTGTTCTTAATCGCGGGGCGCTGCAGCGCGCCCTGGGTCGCAGGGGCGGCGAGCACTGCCATGATGCGGAAGCGCTCGCGATCGTCGAGCACGCCGTCGCCGGCGTATTCGAGCAGCAGGTCGATCTGCGCCGATCTGATCTCGACCGTGAAGTCGACGCGGTCCTCGCTCAGTCCCTCGGTGAAGACGACGTTCGTGCCGGTGTGGTCGGCGGTAAACGTCTCGCCGGTGTCGGTGACGCGCACGCCCGCGCTATCGAACAGGCCGCGGAAGAAGTCGACCACCTGCGGATGCTGGATGGCTGATTGCATTTTCTCGAGGCTTGTGGACATGACGCACCCCCATCGGCGCGATGGTAGAGTCGCCATGCCATTCGCGTCAACCGTCGACCGTTAGCGGTATCCCTCGATGACGGGCCGGCGTGACAGCTTGAGCCAGAGCCCGTCGCAGATGATGCGCAAGTCGTCGTCTATCTGCGTGTCGGGGGCCGCAAGCGATGCGTCGAGTTGGTCCGGACTGCTGGCGCCGACAATCGCCGAGGTAATGCCGGGCTGCGACAGCACCCACTGCACGGCGACGCCCACCATGTCCTGACCGCGCGCATCGACGGCTGAGCGCAACTCGTCGACAGCGTCGAACTGTTCGTCCTGCCAGTAGCGGTGCCGGTACATGCGGGCAGCGCCGCCAAGGTTGAAGCGCGTGTTCTCCGGCGGCTCTTCGCCCTTCTGGTGCTTGCCGGACAGGAACCCGCCGGCGAGCGGGTTGTAGACGATGACGCCGAGCCCTTCGGCGCGGACGAGCGGCAGCAGTTCGGTCTCGATGTCGCGATAGAGCATGTTGTAGCGCGGCTGCAGCGAGTCATAACGTGCGACGCCGAGGCGATCGCTGGCGGCGAGCGCCTGTCCGAGCCGCCACGCCGGGAAGTTGGAGCATCCGACGTAGCGCACCTTGCCCCAACGCACGAGGTCGTCGAGCGCGCGCATCGTTTCTTCGATGGGTGTGCGGGGGTCGAACCAGTGCACCTGGTACAGGTCGATGACGTCGGTCTGCAAGCGGCGCAGGCTCGCGTCGACGGCGTTGTGGATATGGCGGCGCGAAAGTCCCTGGTCGTTGGATCCCGGACCCATGGCGCCTGCGCACTTCGTCGCGAGGATGATGCGGTCGCGGTTGCGCCGCTCCTTCATCCAGCGGCCGATGATCTCCTCGGTGCGGCCTACGGTCTCGAGGGTGCCGCCGAGGGGGTAGACATCCGCGGTATCGATGAAGTCGACCCCACCCTCGATCGCGCGGTCGAGGATGGCGAACGAGGCGGGCTCGTCGCGCTGGAAGCCGAAGGTCATGGTGCCTTGGCAGATCTCGCTGACGTGCAGGCCCGTGCGGCCGAGTTGCCGATGGTCCATCGCTCGCTCCTTTTACGGTTGGTTAGAGCGTGTCAGACGGAGGAGCTATGTGAAAGCTGCCGCTTGAGGTGCGCCCGACGGAGACGATGAGCCTCGGACATGGAAAGGGTGAGGCTGCCGGGTTACGGCTGATCCGCGCAGTCGCGTGCGACGCTCTTGATGGCGTCCATCAGCGAACTGTCGATCTGGTGCTTCGAGATGAACGCGGTGGCTCCGGCATCGCGGGCGCGGGCGCGTGTAGCCGCGTCGTCGTGGATGGTCAACACGACGATGCAGCAGCCGGGTAAGTCCTGCCTGAGTTGCTGTGTGGCGCGGATTCCGTCCAGGCCGGGCATCTCGACGTCCATGAGGATGACGTCGGGGTCGAGCTTCCGGGCGAGGCTCACGGCGGATTCACCATCTGCGGCTTCGCCGACGACCGCGATTCCGGCCTCCAGGTCCAGCCGCATGCGCAGTCCTTTGCGGACGTTGGTCTGGTCATCTGCGAGAAGGATTCTGATCATCGGGACCTCGTTGGAAGTATCGCGGCCACCGGACAGCTTTTCGTCGCGCAATCGATGGTTCGAGGCTATGGCCTTCGTCGGTCACCCGCCTCCGCCAAAAGGCGGAGGAATTGACGATCGGGGCTGCTATAGTTGAGCGCGATAGCTCAACGGTGAGCGCGCTGAAGCCGGGGTTTGCATCTGTGACCATTCGCATCGTGATCGCCGACGACCATAGCGTGGTCCGCCAGGGCCTGAAGATGTTCCTGGCGCTCGATCCGGACCTGGAGGTCATCGGCGAGGCACAGAACGGCGCCGAGGCGGTCAAGCTCGCCCACGAGCTTGGCCCCGACATCGTCCTGATGGACATGCTGATGCCCGTGATGGACGGCATCACCGCCACCCAAACCATCCGGCGCGAGCTTCCCGATACGGAAGTTATCGCGCTGACCAGCGTCCTCGAGGACGCCTCCGTCGTGGGGGCGATCAAGGCGGGGGCGATCGGCTACCTGTTGAAGGACACCCAGTCCGAAGAGCTGTGCCGCATGATCAAGGCTGCCGCCGCCGGCCAGGTGCAACTCTCGCCCGCCGCGGCCGCGCGCCTGGTGCGCGAGGTGCGCGCGCCGGACAACCCGCAGGCGCTGACGGAGCGCGAGACCGACGTCCTCCGGCTGCTCGCCCAAGGGAAGGCGAACAAGGAGATCGCCTATGCGCTGACGATCGGCGAGAAGACGGTGAAGACGCACGTCAGCAACATCCTCATGAAGCTAGGCGTCCAGAGCCGGACGCAGGCGGCGCTCTACGCGGCACAGATCGGACTCGCCCCGCTCGAAACGTCATCTTCCTGACCGGCAGGTCTCGTGCAGTTTCTCCCTAAACGCCTCGGCCCTAAACTCAACCTCTCTCTCCTGGTGTTCTTCCTGTTGCTGGGCGGCGCGACGAGCGCGCTCGTCTTCTTCGGCTTTCAGCGCACGCAAGACGACGCGACGGACCTGAGCCGCCAGGCGCTGGAGGTGCAGGGGAGCGAGACGCTCGAGCGGCTCGCCGACCAAACATCTTTTTCAGGCCAACTGATCGTGCAGCAGGCGACGACCGACGCCTCCGCCGCGGCCAGCTATCTCGCGAACGCACACCAGTTGGGCGCGACGGTGCCCTGGGACCCGGCGCGCCTGACGCCCGCACCAAATGGCGCCCTCATCGATCCGTCAACGACGCGCACGACGGATGTCTGGGTGCCCGCCAGCCTCGAGATGAATGAGCGACTGCGCGATGACCTGAGCGGTTCGGCGACGCTGGATGCGCTCTTCCCGACGCTGGAACGGGGCAATCCCGACGCGGTCGCGATCTATTACGTCACGCCATCCGGCGCGGTGCGGCAGTATCCGCCGTACGGCCGCAACGACTCGCTGCCGGCGGACTTCGACTTCTTCAGCCAGCCCGGATTCGAAGATTTCCGCTCAGGCGCGACGGCGCCGACGGTTGCTAGATGGACGGCGCCTTACGAGAGCCCCGCAGTGCTGGGCTTAACCATCACTGCGCTGGCGCCGGTATTTCAGGACGGCGTCTATCGCGGTGTGATCGGCGTCGATGTCGCGGTGCCGCGGCTGATCGCCCGCGTCGACGCGGTGCGGTATACGCCGGGCGGCTATGCCTTCGTGATCGACCGCAACGGCGGGCTCGTGCCGAGCCGATTCTCTGACGACGTGCAGCGTCTCATCGATGACCCGGACAAGACGCAGTTCGCTTCCACCGTCCAGGCGATGCGCGCGGGGAGATCTGGCTTCGGGCGCGTCGACATCGGCGATGAAGACGTGATCGTGGCGTACGCGCCGCTCGGCGACCTCGGGGGAAGCCTGGCGCTGGTGTCGCCGGTGGATGAGCTGACAGCGCAGGCCGCCGCCGTCACTTCGTCGATCGAGGAGCAGGGCGACCAGACGCTCGCGTTCATCCTCGCGACGATGCTCGGCTTTTTCATCGCCGGGCTGCTGGCGGCTGCGTGGTTCAACCGTCGAATGCTGACTTCGCCCGTCGAGTCGCTCGTGAGGGGCACGCGCGCCGTCGCCGCGGGCAACTACAGCGTCCGCATGCCGATCGAATCGACCGACGAGTTGGGCATGCTCGCCGACTCCTTCAACATCATGATCGAACAGATCGACCTTGGTCAGCAACGGCTGGAGCAGCGCAACCGCGAACTCCACGGGGAGATCGCCGAGCGGACACGCGTCGAAGAAGAACTGCGCCGCAGCGAGGATCTGTACCGCACGCTCGCCCACAACTTCCCGAACGGCACCGTGGTGCTCTACGACCGCGATCTGCGTTTTCAGATCGTCGATGGGCAGGGCATTCGTTCGTTGGGGCTCGCGAAGGAAGACGTCGAAGGCAAGCTGCTCGACGATCTATTCACACCGCGCGTGCGGGAAACGCTTGGATCGCACATGCGCGTGGTCTTCGATGGCGAATCGAGCGTCTTTGAGATCGAGGCTCAGGACCGCGTCTTCGTCGCATACACGTTGCCGCTCTACGACGAACGCAGCGAAATCTTCGCCGGCATGGCGATGACGCAGGACATCACCGAGCGCAAGCAGGCGGAAGCGGAGCTGGCAGAGCGGGAAGCGCAGTATCGAAGCATCTTCGCTTCTGTGAGCGATGGCCTGATCATCACCGGCCCCGACGGCGCGATCGTCGAGGTGAATCCGGCGTTCGCGGACATGCACGGCTATTCGCACGACGAGATGCTTGCGGTACATCCGATGACATTTATCGATCCCGAGAGCCATCATCTCTTCGCCGAATACAGCGAGACGGTTGCCGCCGGCGGCGTGTATCGGTGCCGTGCGACAGACGTGCGCAAGGACGGCTCGACGTTCCCGGTCGAGGTGATGGGGCGCCCGGTGCTGTATAGCGGGTCGCCGCACGTGCTTGGCGTCGTCCGCGATATCACCGAGCAGGTGGAGACCGAACGCCTACTGGAACAGCGCGTCTCCGAGCGGACGCGTGAGATCGCGGCGCTGCTCGATATTTCGCACGCCGTCACGGCGACGCTGGAGCTGAAAACGCTCGTGGCGGTGATCCTGCAGCAGTTGGGACAGGTCGTCGAGAACAACGCGGCATCCGTGCTCCTGCGCGAAGGCGACGAGCTGGCGATCATGGAGTTCGACGAGTCGGTGATGGGGCGGCCTTCGACGGGGGGCGGGCTACGCTTCACGCTGGAGGCGGCCGATGCGATCTGGCGCCAGGCGCTGCAGCGCCAGCCGGCGATCATCCACGACATTTACGATGACAGCGAACTCGCGGCATCCTTCCGCGAGGCTGTGGGCGGCCACCTGGCGGGCACGTTCTCGCACGTGAGAGCGGCGTTGTTCGTGCCGCTCGCCCTCCAGGATGAAGTGATCGGCGTTGTGGCGATCTCGCACGGAACGCCCGGCTATTTCACCGAACACAACGCGGCGCTGGTGATGGCCATCGCGAACCACGCCGCCATCGCGATCGAAAACGCCCGCCTCTTCGCGCGCGTTGAGCAGCGGACGCGTGAGCTTTCGACGCTGTTGGAGCTTTCACATTCCGTGGCATCGACCTTATCGCTCAACCAGTTGGTGCCCGTGATCCTCGAGAGCCTTCAGGCGGTGATCGCTTACATGGGCGCCTCAATCCTGCTGCGCGACGGCGATGAGTTGGCGATCGTGACCTACGACCCGTCGATTGATACGTCGGCGCCCCGGCAGTCGCCGCTCCGCTTTGCGCTCGACGAGTCGCTGCCTCTCTGGCAGAACATGCTGCGACACGAACCGGCACTGATCACCGACGTCCGCGACGACAGTCCGCTGGCGCGGTCCTTCCGCCAGACGGTCGGTCAAAACATCATCGATTCGACGTTCGACCTGGTGAATGCGGTGCTCGTCGTGCCGCTGGCGTCGCAGGGGGTGGTGATCGGCGTGGTCGCGCTGACGCACGTCGAGCGCGGGTTTTTCACGCAAGGAGACGCTTCGCTGGCGATGACGGTCGCGAACCAGGCTGCTGTTGCGATTCAAAATGCACGCCTGTTCGAAAGCGTCGAGGCGCGCACGCGCGAGCTGACGACGCTGCTCGATGTCTCGCACGACGTGACGTCGACCCTGGATCTCGACCCGCTGTTGAACCTGATCCTCGACCAGGTGCGACTGGTCGCCGACTATGACCGCGCGTCGGTCATGCTCGTCGAAGATGACCAGCTTATGGTGGCCGCCGTCAACACCGTTGGCCCCGCGGGGGAGGGATTCGGCTATCCGCCCGGGGCGCGCTTCCCGATCGACCTCGATAGTCCCGCATCGCGCGGGCTAAAGCGTGGGAGACCGATCGTCATCGACGACGTGCAGTCGGACGACCCGGCCGCGGTCGCCTATCGCGCGACGATCGATGCCTCGCCGGACGAACTGTCATTCCACAGTTGGATGGGCGTGCCGCTCGTACATCAAGAGCGCCTGATTGGCATGCTGGTGCTCGCGAAGCGGGCTGCTGGCTATTACAAAGAGCGGCATGGGCAGCTCTCGGCCGCGATCGCCAACCAGGCGGCGGTTGCTGTCGAGAACGCGCGTCTGTTCCAGAGCGCAGAAGCGCGCACGCGCGAACTCTCGACGCTGCTGGACGTATCGCACGCCGTCGCATCGACGCTCGACCTGCGGTCGTTGGTGCGGGTTGTCCTCGAGCAAGCGAAGGCGGTCGTGGAGTACCAGCGTTCGTCAGTCACGCTCGTCGACAAGGAGAACCTTACGGTGTTCGCCATTCTGAACGCCGACGGCGACGATGTGCGATCATACACGCCGCCGGGAACGACGTTTTCGCAATCCGCCGCGGGTGTGCTCTGGGACACGCTCAGGACCGGAAAGCACGTCATCATCGACGACGTCCTTGGCGATTCGGCGCTTGCGGTCGCTTATCGGCGGCTGATTCCGGTCGACGCGGAGAATCCTGACTTTCACTCGTGGCTCGCGGTGCCGCTCTCATCGCAGGATGCGGTCCTGGGGCTGTTGTCGTTCACGCACCCGGACGCCGGTCACTACACCGAACGGCACGCGCAACTGGCGGTAGCGATCGCCAACCAGGCGGCGATCGCGATCGAAAACGCGCGGCTGTTCGACAGCGTGCAGCAGCGGACGCGCGAGCTTTCGGCGCTGCTCGACGTTTCGCACTCGGTGGCGGCGACGCTGGACCTGCCTGAACTTGTGAGGCTGATCCTCGACCAGCTGAAGCTCGTCAGTGAATACACAGGTTCATCGCTCTTAAGGCTGGAAGGGGAGAGCCTGGTCATCCTGGACTCGCGCGGCCCTTCCGGGCCCGAGCATGACATCATAGGCATGAGCTTTCCGATCGCGTCCGTGCCCGACTGGTGGCAGCGGTTCAGCGTCGGGCGACCCGTCATCATCGACGACGTGCGAGACGATTCGGAGGAAGCGCGGGCCTACCGCGCTGCGGTCGGCGATCGCCTGGAGCACCCGGCGTTCAACTTCGTGCGCGCGTGGATGGCCGTGCCGTTGATGTTGCAGGATCGCCCCGTCGGCATGCTCAGCGTCTCTCGCGACGAGCCCGGGTACTTCACTTCCGATCACGTGCGCATTGCGCGCGCCGTTGCGGACCAGGCGGCGATCGCGATCGAAAACGCGCGCCTGTACCAGCAGGCGCAGCAGTTCGCCGCCGTCGAGGAGCGGCAGCGCCTGGCGCGCGAGTTGCACGATTCCGTCTCGCAGGCGCTCTACGGTATCGCGCTCGGCGCGCGGACGGCGCGCACCCTGCTCGATCGCGATCCGGAGCGCGCGGTCGAGCCGGTCGAATACGTGTTGCAGCTTGCGGAAGCGGGCCTGACGGAGATGCGCGCACTCATCTTGGAACTGCGGCCGGAGTCGCTGGAGAACGAGGGTCTTGTCGTAGCGATCGAGAAGCAGGTCTCGGCGACTCGCGCCCGCTACGGCATCAACGTTGATGACGTGCTTTGCGAGGAGCCGCCGGCGCCCATCGACGTGAAGGAGGCGATTTACCGGGTGGTGCAGGAGGCGCTACATAACATCGTGAAGCACGCGCACGCGAGCCGGGTCGAGGTGAAGCTGGGCTGCACGGACACCGAGATCACCCTGGAGGTCATCGATGACGGCGTCGGATTCGAGGCGGACGGTTCGTTCCCCGGGCACATGGGTCTGAAGTCGATGCGTGAGCGCACGATCAAGTTCGGCGGCGTGACCACGATCGAGAGCACAGCAGGCGAAGGGACGCGCATTCGCGTCCGCATCCCGCTGGGCGGCGCCGCTCCGTCCCGGGAGGCTTCGACCACGACGGCCTGAGCCTCGCTACACACTGCCTTCGAGGTGGATAGGGGTCTTGCGCGGACTTCCTGTGTAACGCGAACTGCCGACGACCCACGCGGGGGTATGTGGCATGCCGCGCCTTCCTTGTCTTTACGCGCGGCGGTCGCTGTCTATCGCCCTCAGCGGAGGGGTCGCGCCAACCTGGTTGGCCGTCTGGCGCCGATCCCGCGCTGACGACGCAGGTTCGCTCGGCTTATCTGCGCGCGCCGATCTGCCGCGTACTTATCCCAGAAGCTCTTTTCTCCCTTCATGATGGTTGCGATCCTCCGATGCGGTCGATCGACAGCAGCAACGCGATCCGTCACGGCTGATCCTGTTTGTCCTCACGAGCCGTGCCCGAGCCTGGGCGGACATCAGTGGCTCCTCGCCGCTCCCGATCCGCGGCGACATCCGCCTCCATATGCGTGCGCATTTCACGTTGCGCCGCCTCGGTCTCCTCTCGAGCAACACCGCGCAGCGACGGCGCGGTTTCCTTGACACGACGATTGAACAGGTGTTTGCCGAGCGTCATTCCCAACTCCATTCCTTATTCGGTGCGAAAACACGCTCCGAAGTGTCGGTGAAGAGGCGGAGTGTCCCGATCGGCTGGTGCGTCGTGGAGAGTCGAGGAGGAGGCTTCGTCTCTGAGGGTGGATGCCCTACCTTCGCGGGCGGTGTGTCATGCGCAGCGTTGCGTACGGGGATGTACGAGTCCGCTGCATTTGACCTGATTATCATACCACGCTCGGCGCTAGTGCGCGGAGGAGACGCTCGCCGGCGGCGATCCTGAAGCGCGTTTGCTTCGCTTACTGGGGTGCGGTACGTTGCACACATTAATCCTCCTCCGCAGTTCTCCTGTTCGATACGGGTTCTCCGCCGCACATGACGACTTCTACGGCCGAGGTCGCCAGCGTTCGCGTCTGGTGATACCGATATGCCGCGTCCTCCGCTGACGCCGAGGAATGGGAGACGCATGTCAATCCAGATACCACAGAGCACCGTCCTGCGGGACATCAACGGCATGTCTGAGCGGGTCCGCGTCCTGCGCCGGATCGACGCCGTGGCGAACAGTACGCAGATCAAGGCCGCCGAGGGGCAGTTACGAACGAAGTGGCAGGAACTGCGCGCACTACGCGCCGGGACGGTCAGTCCGCAGGGCGGGCAGCGCGAGGGGTCTCATCTGTATCGCGCGCTTGCAATTGAGGAAGTTGATTGATGACAGCAGCAGATCTTCGACACGTCCGATTGGACCGAGCCCACATGCAGGGTAAGGTGATCGCCGCGAACCTGGAGCATCTCGCCCGCGTGTTGACGGCGGCAGAGCCGGAGCTTCGCGAGGACCTCGCGTCGTTCACAGACCGCTTCGGATGGTACGTCCGCAAGCTCGAACGGGCCTCCGCCAAAGGTCTCATGTAGCCCATCCCCCGAAGGTCAACGCCAGGAACGCCCTCTGTGCGATACGGCGCAGCTCCCACGCGCCTATAACTGACTGAGACGAGCGAACCAGATCAGACGCAAAGAGGAGCCGTACATGTTTTCGTTTCTTTCCCCCCAACGACTCGCACACCGAAGCGCCCGCCATCCCTGGCTGACGGTCGGGCTATGGGTCGTGCTCGTCGCCGCCGCGGTGGTAAGCGCGGGCCAGCTCAAGACGGACGAAGAGGCGCACATTCGCGGCGCCGAGTATGAGCAGGCGGACAGCCTGCTCGACGACCTCAATGGCGAGACGCCGCCGACCGAAACAGTCGTCGTGCAGGGAGCCGCGGACGTCGATGACCCGGCGTACCGCCTCTTCGTCGGACAGCTTCTCGGACGGCTTCGGGCGACCGAGGGCGTTGTTTCGGCTGCCAGCTACTACGACGCCGGCGACCAGTCCTTCGTCTCCGACGACCGCTCGACGACGATCATCCCGGTCGTGCTCGATGGCGACGTCAAGGAAGCGGCGACGACCGTCGGGCCGATGCTGGACGCGATCCAGGAGGCCAACACCGACGGGTTCTCCGTGACCACAGTCGGCGATGGCAGCTTGGACAAGGAACTGACCGCGCAATTCGAAAGCGACCTGCAGTCCGCCGAGATCATCGGCCTGCCGGCAGCGCTGATCGTGCTGCTGTTCGTGTTCGGCGCGGGCGTGGCAGCCGGCGTCCCGGTGCTCATCGCGCTGCTCAGCATCGCCGTGGCGATGGGTGTCACCGCGGTGATCAGCCGCTTCTTCGGCGTCAACAGCCTCGCAGTCAACATGATAACGATGATCGGCCTGGCGGTCGGCATCGACTACACACTGTTCATCGTCGAGCGTTTCCGCGAGGAGCGGGCGCGCGGCATCGAGAAGCTTGAAGCGATCGGGATCGCCAGCAACACGGCGAGCCGCGCGGTGCTGTTCTCGGGCATCACGGTCGTGATCGCGCTGGCTGGCATGCTGGTCGTGCCGGCTTCGACGTTCGTGGGCATGGCGATTGGCGCCATCCTGGTGGTGGTCGCGGCCGTCGCCGCTGCATTGACGCTTCTGCCGGCGGTGCTGAGCCTGCTCGGCGACAAGGTGAATTTCCTGCGACTGCCGTTCGTAAAGGCGAGCACGCCTGAGTCGAGCGAGAACGGCTTCTGGGCTCGCACGACGCGCATCGTCGTGGCGCACCCGGTGGTCGCTATCGTGGCGACGGTCAGCGTGCTGCTCGCGGCCGCGGCGCCGGTCGCGACGATCAAGTTCGGCAGTTCGGGGCTGCGTGATTACCCCGGCAGCCTGGAGTCGGTGCAGGCGTTCCGTGTGCTCGATACTGAGTTCTCGGCGGGGCGGCTGGGTCCGGCGCACATCATGTTCGAGGGCGATGTGAACTCGCCGGAGTTCCAGCGCGACGTGGATGAGCTGCGACAGCGGCTGGGAAGCGAAGCAAGCGTCGCGGAGATCCGCGAACTGCACGCCAACGAAGACGGGACGATCGCGAACCTGGACGTCATCATCGACGGCGACTCGTTCGGCCCCGATGCGCTCGCCACGGTCGAACGCATCCGCAACGAGCACATTCCTGCAGCGTTCGACGGGTCGGACACCGACGTGTACGTCGGCGGCGCAGCGGCGAGCACGAAGGACTACGTCGACACGATGACGACGTACTTCCCGATCGTCGTTGGCTTCGTGCTGGCACTGAGCTTCGTGCTGCTGACGCTCGTGTTCCGGTCGATCGTCATTCCGGTGAAGGCGATTATCATGAACCTGCTGTCCGTCGGTGCGGCGTACGGGTTGATCGTGCTGGTGTTCCAGCACGGAGTCGGCGCCGAACTGTTCGGGTTCCAGCAGACGGACAGCATCGCCGCGTTCCTGCCGGCATTCCTGTTCGCGGTGCTCTTCGGGCTGTCGATGGACTACCACGTGTTCCTGCTGAGCCGCGTGCAGGAGCGCTTCCTGAAGACCGGCGACAACACCGAGGCCGTGGCCTACGGCCTGCGCTCGACGGCGCACATCATCACGGGCGCTGCGGCGATCATGATGGTCGTGTTCGGCGGTTTCGCGCTGGGCAGCATGGTCGAGATGCAGCAGGTGGGCTTCGGCCTGGCGGTCGCGGTGTTCATCGACGCGACGATCGTGCGGTCGGTGCTGGTGCCGGCGAGCATGGAAGTGCTCGGCGCGCGCAACTGGTATCTACCGTCGTGGCTGCAGTGGCTGCCCAAGATCAACGTCGAAGGCACACCGGACGTCGAGCCGGCGCGGGTGCCGGCCCAGGCGCCGGAGTTCATCCCGGTGGGCGCAGGCGGCGACTAACGAACGGACAACGCGTTACAAAGAGGACCGGCTCGGAGCCGGTCCTCTTTGCGTCATGCCACGCTGGCGACGCTGTTGGCGACGAAGAGCGCAAGAGGCTCATGGAGGGCAGACTGCCAGAAAGGGCCCCGGCTAGAGCAGCACCGGAAACGTCGCCAGCCCTCGGAAGCTCGGGATCTTCCTGTGCTCGACCGGCTCGGCGCTCAGACGCAGGGATGGGAAGCGGCGCACGATGGTCGAGACGGCGATCTGCGCTTCGAGGCGGGCGAGCGGGGCGCCGAGGCAGTAGTGCACGCCGCCGCCAAACGAATGATGATGCGTGTCCGCGCGGCTGATATCGAACTTGTGCGGGTCGGGATACGCGTCCGGGTCGTGATTCGCCGCTGAAAGCTGCGGGGTCACCGATTGGCCCCGCGCGATCGGGCAGCCGCCGATCTCGACGTCCACCATGGGCGTGCGGCCCGACTGCGTCACCGGGCTGTCGTAACGCAGCATCTCTTCGATCGCGTTCTTGATGAGCGCGGGATCCTCACGCAGTTTGCGGAGTTGCTCTGGATTGCTCAGCAATGCGTAGACGCCATTGCCGATGAGGTCGGTCGTCGTGACGTTACCCGCGGTGAGGAGCAGGTTGCACATGGTGACGATCTCGTCATCGGTGAGCTGGTCTTTGCCTTCTTCGACGTGCATGAGCGAGTTGATCATGTCTTCGCGGGGGCGCTCCCTGCGCTCGGCGATCGCGTTCTGGAAGTACCGGTTGAGCGCGAGCGAAGCTTCTTCCGCATTGGCGCGTTCTTCTGCTGACAGCAGGGGGTTGAAGACCATGACGACGGCGTCGGACCAGCGCTTGAAGTCTGCGCGGGCGCCGGGATCGACGCCCAGCATCTCGGCGATGACGATCGTCGGAAGCGGCGCGGCGAACGATTCGATCAGGTCGAAGCCATCGCCGGCGGCCACCACATTCAGCAGCTCATCGACGATCTCCTGGATGCGGGGCGCCATTTGCTCGACCGCGCGCGGCGTGAACGCCTTGCTGACGAGTCCACGCAGGCGTGTGTGGTAGGGCGGATCAGCGAAGAGCATGCTCGGCTGGAAGTCCTGCTCCTCCGCACGGTACAGAAACATCTTCTCGAACGTGCCTTCCCCCGCATTACGCGGGTCGACTGACAGCGAACGGTCGCGCAGCAGCGCATCGACGTCGTCGTGACGCGTGAGCACCCAGCGGCCGAGTTGCTCGTCGTGGTGCACGGGGTCGCGCTCGCGAAGCTCATCGAGCACGGCGTGAGGGTCGGCCTGGAAAGCCGGGTCGAGGGGCGTGAGCTGCACACCTGTCGGCACCGGGCGGGCGTTCGTGGACTCGTCGGTCATCGCCATGACGGCCTCCTGTGACGTACAGGATCGCGGGAAGACGCGACAACGGCAACCGCGCCTATAGCGGCGTGTCGACGATCAGCAGTTCGCTCGTCGCGGCCGCCTTTACATCTAACGCGCCACCGCCGGTGATCTTCGCGGCATCGCCCGTCGAAAGGCGCTCGCCGTTGACGTCCGCCTCGCCGTCGATCAGGTAGAAGTAGCCGCCGCGGCCCTCATCGAACTGGTGGCTGACGCCCGCGTCCGGGTCGAGCTTCGACACGAACATGCGGACGTCCTGGTGCACCGTCACGCCTTCGCCGTCGGTGCCGATGGGCCGCAGGATTTGCAGCAGCCGGTTGTGGCGATCGGCCTCACCGTATTGTTTCTGCTCCAGCGATGGTTCTAAGTTGCGCTCGCTGGGCAAGATCCACATCTGGATGAACTGCATGTCCTCCGTCTGCGAGTGATTCATCTCCGAGTGCATGAGACCGGAGCCGAGCGTCAGTCGCTGGACCGCGCCGGGATTGAGCACGCCCTCGCCGCCGCCGGTGTCGGCGTGCTCGAACTCGCCCGCGACGACGTACGTAATGCCTTCGACATCGCGGTGCGGATGCATGGGCCAGACGGCGCCCGGTCGCAACGTGTCGTGATTGAAGACGCGCAACCAGCCGATGCTCGTGTTCTTCGGGTCGATGTAGTAGTCGAAGCTAAAGTGCCAGCGGGCGTGGAACCAGCCGCCATCGGTCTCGAAGATCTCCTTGTCGCGGCGGACGGTGAGGGGCGCCTGCGTGTTGGTGGTCATCGCTATCTCTCTTTCTCCACGAGTCGCTCCATCCATCGTAGCTAAGATGAGCTACCGTCGGCCCGCCGCTTCGGTTACAACATGCGTGCCCGCGCGGAACCGAGGAGGAAGCATGTCGAAGCTCGATGGCAAGGTCGCGGTGATCACCGGCGGCGCAAGCGGCATGGGCGAGGCCACCGTCCGGCGCTTCGTCGACGAGGGGGCGCGCGTGGTCATCGCCGACATCCAGGACGCGAAGGGCGAGACGATTGCCGACACGCTCGCGGGCGCGGCCGTGTATCAGCGCACCGACGTCGCATCCGAGGAGGATGTGAGGACGTCGATCGAGCGCGCGCTCGCCGAGTATGGACGGCTCGACTGCATCTTTAATAACGCCGGCTTCGGGGGCGTATCGGGCCAGATCGAAGAGATCCCCGTCGAGGAATACGACTTCACGATGAACGTGCTGCTGCGCGGCGTGTTCCTGGGCATGAAGCACGCCGCCCCCGTCATGAAGCGGCAGGGAGGCGGCAGCATTATCAGCACGGCGAGCGTGGCCGGCATGTCCGGCGGCCGCGGACCGCACATCTACAGCGCCGCGAAGGCGGCGATCATCAACCTGACGAAGTCCGTCGCGGTGGAACTCGGCGAGTCGAATATTCGCGTGAATTGTATCTGCCCCGGCGCGATCGCCACGCCGTTGCTCGCCCGCGCCATCGGCGACGATGATGACGCGATCGATCAGCTCAAGATCAGGCTGGCCGGCATCCAGCCCATACCACGAAGCGGCGCCGGCGACGACATTGCGTCGGCGGCGCTGTGGCTGGCGAGCGACGACTCGACGTTCGTCACCGGCCATGCGCTCGTCGTCGATGGCGGGCTGACCGCCGGTCCGGGGTGGCAGGGGCGCACGCAGGCGTTCCGGGAGTACCGGCCGGCACGGCGTGTCGAGTGAGGCTTGCTACCCTGTCAGTCAGGAGATATCACCATGTGCCGGAGCATCAAGACGCTGCGTCGCAAGGACGAACCTGCCACCGACGACGAGATCGTCGCGGCGGCGCTGCAGTTCGTGCGCAAGGTCAGCGGCTATCGCCAACCCTCGAAGACGAACGCCGACGCCTTCGACGCGGCCGTCGATGAGATCGCGCGGTCATCGCGGCGCTTGCTCGAAAATTTGAACCCGCGCTGACGCTCAGACCGCGGCGGGCGCGATCGGCTGGTAACGCACGATCGGTTCGAAGTAGTCGAGAGCGGTGCGATCGCCGGAGGTGATGCCGCGGGCCGCGTGTTGCACCAGGCGCGTGCTCACGAAGTGACGCGCAACGACCGCCTTGCGCGCCGAGCCCTTGTTCGCGAGTTCCCACACCGCTTCTTCGACGAGCAGCGCCGCCTGTGCGACGTCCGCCATGTAGTCGGTGAGGCGACGCGCGTTTAGCAGGCGGATCTCCTCGGGTGCGCGCTCGAGGTAGGCGATCGCCTCCTTCAGTTCATCGATCGAGCGGCCGATCTCGCCGACGGTCTGCACCAGCGACGGGTGCTCTGCCCCTCCGAAGGCCTGCTCGGCGCGCGCAAACAGTGCGTCGTCGGCATGCTCCTTGCGCATCGAACGCAGCACGTCCAGGCAGATGATGTTTTCGGTCCCTTCCCAGATCGTGTGGCATTGCGCGTCGCGAAGCTGCCGCGCGACCGGCCAGTTCTCGATGTAGCCGTTGCCGCCGTGCATCTCGATCGCCTGCGACGCCAGCTCGATGCCGCGCCGGGTGCAGCGATACTTCGCGAGCGGTACGAGGATCCGGTAGAGCCGGCGCGACTCTTCGTCTTTGCGGGTACCGGCCTCCGCGGCTTCGAACGCGAGCGCACAGCCGGCTTCGACCTCCACCGCCATGTTCACCAGCGTCTCGCGCACGAGCGGATACTCCGCGATCGGGCGTCCGAACGCCTCGCGATGGTGCGCGTAGATCGCCGCTTCGACGAATGACCGGCGCATGATGCCAAGGCCCATGATCGCAACGCCGAAGCGGGATCCCTGGACCATCTCCATCATGCGGTTGACGCCTCGGCCGTCGCGAGCGGCGGCGTCGCCGTCATCGGTGCGTTCGCGGCCCATGAGGTACGCCTCGGCGTCGACGAAGTCGACCTCGCCGGTCGGCACGGCTTTCGTCCCGAGTTTGTCCTTGAGGCGCCGGACGTGGATCCCGTTTCGCGTGCCATCGGCGCGATGCTGCGGGACGAGGAACTGCGCCAGGCCCGGTAGTCCGGCCGGTGCGTCCTGCGGGCGGGCGAGCGTGATGATCACCTCCGCATCGAGGTTCGAGCAGAACCACTTCGACCCGTCGATGCGCCAGCCGTCGGCGGTCTTGCGGGCACTGCACTCGCTGCTCGCGAGGTCGCTGCCGCCGCGGATCTCCGTCATGAACATGCCGCCCTCCCAGGCTTCGGCGAAGTCCATGGACGTGAGGTGCGGCAGGAACTTCTCGCGGATCTCCGGCGGCGCATGCCGGTCGACGATGCCCGCTGCGCTGCTCGTCATGCCGATGCCGCACGCCATGCCCGTCTCGGCCTGATTGAGGAAGTAGAGGAAGCCCGTGTTCACCGTCGGGGGGAGCTTGCCGGCGCGCGTCTTGCGCACCTGGTCGGTCCAGCGCAGGCCGAGGAAGCCGTTTTCCCACAGGTCACGCTTGGTGTCGACCGCGCTCTGGTGGTGCACGACGGTATTCACTTCGTGGCCCCAACGGTCGTATTTCTCGAGACGCGGCGGGTTCTTGTCGGTGATCTCCGCGCGCGCCGCTACCGGTCCGCCGATGACGCCGCCCATGTTGCGGAGCTGCTCGACGGCGAACGCGCGGTCGTCGGGATGCGCGAGCCGCTCGACGATCTGCTGGAGGTTGGGGTCGGCGTCATACCAGTTGAGCCCGATAGCGGACTCGACCGTATCGAAGTCGATGCCCTCGCCGAGTGTCTCGCGTGCTTTGGTCGTCATCCCGGTGCTCCGCTTCCGGCTCTCGCCTCTCGCTTCCCGATCATACCGCCATTGGCGCCTAGCACACGCAGCGGGCATCTTGCCCGCGATGGAAGCGTGGGAGGTCATCGGGCTGTTCGCGGCGGCGTTCGTCGCGGGCGCGATCAATGCCGTGGCGGGCGGCGGCTCGCTGATCACGTTTCCGGCGCTGCTTGCGTTCGGGTATCCGTCGAAGCCGGCTAACGTGACGAACACCGTCGGGCTGTGGCCGGGGACGGTCGGCGGTTCCTGGGGGTATCGCGAGGAGCTAGGACGCCAGCGAGGCCGCGTCGCGGCGCTCGCGCTGCCCAGTGCGGCGGGCGCAATCGCGGGTTCGGCGATCCTGCTCGCGACGCCGCAGTCGGCCTTCGACGTCGTGGTGCCGTTCCTCATCGTGTTTGCGGTGCTCTTGATGGCATTCCAGGACCAGCTCAGCGACTTCGCGCTGTCGCATCGCCTGCGCAGCGAGGAATCAGCCGCGATCCCGCTGACGCTCACGCTCGCGACGTTCATGCTGGCAGTCTACGGCGCGTATTTCGGCGCGGGGTTCGGCATTCTCACGCTGGCGGTATTCGCCATCCTCATTCCGGACGACATCCAGCATTCGAACGCGCTCAAGGGGTTGCAGGCGCTGCTGGTCAATGGCATCGCCTTTGTGTACTTCGCGCTCTTCGGCCCTGTCGAGTGGGGTCCGGCTGCCGCGATGGCCGTCGGCGCGGTGCTCGGCGGGTATCTGGGCGTCGGCGTGGCGCGGCGGCTCGGGCGGCAGTGGCTGCGGCTCGCCGTGATCGCGTACGGGACGGTGGTGGCGGTGGTGTTGTTTGTGCAGTTAGTTGCGTGATTCGAGGGTATACTCGCGTCAATCCTGCGTCGTCCAAGTGAGATTCGCGGAGTGAATAAAGCATGAGGACTCTGGGATACGGATGGCGCCGAACACATGCTCAAAGCCGCGTTCTTGGAGCACCCGGAGATACTCGTCGGCCGCACTTCCGTTTGCGAACATGCGCTCGCGATGAAATGCGCTTACGCAGCCGCATGGGTCGAATCGCTGTTGCCACCAGCTGAGATCTTCGAACAGGGTGTACTGGATACGGGAACCACTCTCAAACGTCTTCGTAACGGCCCGCCGGGGCATGGTTCTGTATTCGATCCGCGCGCTGAGGTGGCGATCTGCGACCGAGCTGATCTCCAGGCGGCCAATCATGGGAAGCCGATTTTCGTGCTCGTCACTATTAGGCTCAGTGATCACAACGTTTCCTTCCGCTATGTTCTTGATGTGTCTCAAATCTACCAAAGTTCGGAACCGAATTAGATCCGAATTTCACAAAGGAAGCATATAACGGAGGTCCGCCATGATCGACGCCACGCACATCGCCGCGAAGCCGGAGGATCTCGGCATCGACGCGGAGAAGCTGGAGATGGTGTTCGCGCGCGCGAAGCGTGACGTCGACGATGGCACGCTGCCGAGCGCGCAGGTAGCGATCGCGCGGCACGGCAAGCTCGCCGGCATGCGCACGTACGGCTCGGCGGTGCAGGGCGGCGTCGACAAGCCGGCGACCGACGACACGCTGTACCATTTCTTCTCGTCGACGAAGGCGATCGTCGCGGCGGCGGTGTGGCTACTGTTCGAAGAAGACCAACTGCGGCTTGATGAGAAGGTGGCGGACATCATCCCGGAGTTCGGGACGAACGGAAAAGATGCGATCGACGTCGAGACGATGATGCTGCACGCAGGCGGCTTCCCGTACGCGCCGTTCAAACCCGAGTTCTGGGGCAATCGTGAAGCCCTCCTCGAAGCGATGACCCGCTGGCGCCTGACGTGGCCGGTCGACAGCCGGTACGAGTATCACCCGACGTCGATGCACTGGGTGTTGTCGGAGATCATCTATCGCCGCGGCGGTGCGGACTACAAGACGTTCATTCGCGAACGGCTGCTCGCGCCAATGGGGCTCGACGACCTGTTCGTCGGCTGTCCGCCGGAGCAGCAGCATCGCATCGCCGACGTGACGTACACGCACGAGCCGGTCGAGCCGCCGGCCGGCTGGGGCGAAGTGACGCCGGAGTTCATCATGCGCTTCAACGGACCGCACCATCGCCAGGCGGGGGCACCGGGGGCCGGCGCCATCGCTTCGGCGGCGGCGATGGCGCTGTTTTACCAGGCGTTGGTCAACGGCGGCGAGACGGCCGGCGGCAAGCGCGTCATGAAGCGCGAGACGATCGAGTTCGGCACGAAAGTACGGGCGCGGCCGCACCACATCGACCTGACGCTCAAGTACCTCGACCCGACGTTGAGCGTGAACACGAACCGCGCGCTCGCCGTCACGGTCGCCGGCGACGACGGCTATGCCTTCATGCGCGGCTACGGGCGCACGTGCTCGCCGCGGGCGTTTGGGCACGGCGGCGCTGGCGGCCAGATCGCGTGGGGCGACCCGGCGACCGGCATCTCCGTCGGCTACGCGACGAACGGCTTCGCCGATATGATGACGATGGGTCGGCGCATCACCGCGATTGGCAGTCTCGCCGGGAGCTGCCTGCTGTAACGCGGCGCATCGTCGGAACACTGTCTTTAATGCTGTGAGCGCATTCATAGCAGCGCCGCGGCGGCATCTCCTAGGCTGCCGGTATCGGTCGATTCGCGATTCAGCGAAAGGAAGGACGGGAAGACATGGCCGCGACGCAACTGGCTACCAACCGCAAGCAGGACGTCATCGAAGGGCTCGAGTTCCTGATGCAACAGGCGGACCGCATCGCGACGCGTTTCACCGACGACGATTGGACGCGTCCCTCTGATCATGGCGGCTGGACGGCGAAGCAGGTCTACGCGCACGTCACGGGCCTGGGTGCGCTGATCCCGCAGTTCGTCGAAGGGTACGTGGCGGCCGGCCCGGCGAACGACATCGGGCCGAAGACGCCGATCGACGACATCAACGCGGGACTCGTCGGCGACCGCACGAAAGCATCGCCCCGCGAGCTGGGCGACGAGTTCGCGAAGAACTACGGCGCCGCGCTCGACTGGGCACGCAAGCAGCCCGACGATTTTTTCGCGAAGCGAGGGACGCTAGGCGGGTACGAGAACTGGACCGCCGCCGACCTTCTCGTTACCGCGTTCGTGATGCACGCCGTCGCGCACCTGTACAACGCATCGACGCGCTTTCCGTAGGCGCGCTTGCAGCCGATGGCGCCCGCTCGCCTACGGGGCGGGCGCCAGCCGGTCGATCGCGTTGTTGAACGTCACCAGGTAGAACTCTTGCGACGCGTCGAGCGCGAACGATGCGATCGCGCGGCCGGTCTGCGCAAGCAGCACCGGATTAGCCGTCTCGGTCGTCGCGCTGCTCGTGTTGATGCCCCATACGAGGCCGCTGCAGAAGTCGCCGTAGATGTACCAACCTTCGAGTTCCGGCAGGCGGTCGCCGCGATACACGTAGCCGCCGGTGACCGAGCAGTTGCCGTCTTCATGACCGTACGATGCGCGCGGCAGTACGAGCCCGGACTGGTCGCAGTCGTCCGCGTCGTAGCACTCCGGACCTTCCATGATGTTCCAGCCGTAATTGCCGCCCCGTTCGATGATGTCGATCTCCTCGACCTCGCCCTGACCGACGTCCGCCGCCCAGAGCGCGCCGGTCTCGCTGTCGAACGTGATGCGCCACGGGTTGCGCAGCCCGTATGCCCAGATCTCGGGGAGCCCGCCGCCGTCCGCGAACGGGTTCTCGTCAGGCACGGTGTATTCCTCACCGCCTGACACGTCGACGCGCAGGATCTTCCCGAGCATGGTGTCGAGTCGCTGGCCGTTGCCTTGCGGGTCGCCGCCAGAACCGCCGTCGCCGGATGCGATGTAGAGCATGTCATCGGGCCCGAAGGCCAGCGCGCCGCCGTTGTGGTTGGGGAACGGCTGCTCGATTTCGAGCAACACGGTCTCCGATGCCGGGTCAGCGGCGTCACCCTTCGACACGAAGCGGGAGATCACGTTTCGGCGCGGGTTGTCCGCGGTGTAGTCGATGTAGAACTCGCCGGTGGTACCGTACTCAGGTGAGAAGGCGAGTCCGAGCAGACCTTCCTCGGTGCCTAGGTCAGGCTTGATGCGGTCGCGGATATCAAGGAAGACCGTTGGCTCCTGCGACGCGTCTTCGATGCTTGCGCGGTAGATGACGCCGTCCTGCGTGAGTACGACCACGAAGCCGTCCTCGCCGGGGATCGGATGCATGCCCAGCATTCCGCCGATCGCAATGTTCGGGAACACCTGCTCTGCGATGTAACCGTTCTCGCTTACGGCGCGGGGCGGCGGAGTCGCACCGGGCTCGGCGGTGGCCTGCGTCGCCGATGGTGCGGGCGGCGTCGTTGGCGTGGCGTCGCCGTCGCCATCGCTGGTGCACGCGCCAAGTGACAATGCAAGCAACAGGAGGCCTGCCGCCCACTTCCCCATCATGCCGGCGATCCCTTCATTTGCACGCTGCTACGGCTTGCGTTCCAGCCGGTAGATCGCGTTGTTGAACGTCACGAGATACAACTCGCCATCGCTTAGCACCGCGAACGAGGAGATTGCGAGTCCCGTGTCCGCCAAAGGTATCGCCGCGCCCTCGTTCGTCGCCGCGTTCACCGCCCAGACTTTGCCGGAGCAGAAGTCACCGTAGACGTACCAGCCTTGCAGTTCCGGCATCGCGTTGCCGCGATAGACGTAGCCGCCGGTCACCGAGCACCCGAACTCGTGGCTATACGCCGCCCGCGGCAGGAACGTGCCCGCCGCGCTGCACGTCGAGGCCGTGTAGCACTCGTAGCCTTCCAGCGTATTCCAGCCGTAGTTGCCTCCGGGGACGATGCGGTCCACTTCTTCCCACTCCCCCTGGCCGACGTCACCGGCCCAGAGTTGGCCCGTCGCAGCATCGAACGTGATACGCCACGGGTTCCGCAGCCCGTACGCCCACACCTCGCCGCGACCGCCGCCGCTCGCGAAGGGGTTGTCGGCCGGGATGGTGTAACGGTCGCGGGCGACATCGATGCGCAGGATCTTTCCGAGCAGCGTGTTGGTGTTCCGGCCGTTCCCGTGCGGATCGCCGCCTGATCCGCCATCGCCGGATGCGATGTACAGCATGCCGTCCGGCCCAAATACGAGCGCGCCACCGTTGTGGTTCGCGTACGGCTGCGGAATCTCGAGAATGCGCTGCTCAGATGCAGGATTCGCCGTCGCGCCGGCCGCGTAACGAGCAATGACGCTCCGGCGCGGGCCGCCGGCCGTGTAGTACACGTAGAACCGGCGGCTGGCGGCGTAGTCGGGCGCGAACGCCAGGCCCAGCAGGCCTTCTTCGTCCCGCGGGTCGCCGATCATCCGGTCGCGGACATCGAGGAAAACCGACGCGGGCTCAGACGGATTGGCGATGTTCACCTTGTAGATGACGCCGCCCTGGGTGACGACTGCCACGTAGCCGGCCTCTCCGGGGATCGGCTCCAACGCCAGCATCCCTGCGTAGTCGATGTGGCCGAAGACGTGCGCGGCCTGGTAGCCGTTGGGCCTGGGGCAGGCGGCGGCCAGCAAGGCGAACGCGCCGAGGACTGCCGCAAACAAGGAAAGGCGAGTTCGCATACGTACTCCTGAGACTCCGGCGACATGGTACGCGTTGTCGCCAGCCCGGCGCGGCGATTGCAGAAAATTTCACACGCCCCAGTCGTGGACATAGTTCAATCGGACCGCTGACATCCGCAAACGTCCGTCGTACAATTGTGAGTATGCATTGGGCAACCACGCCCCGTGGGAGGGCGACCCTGAGACTGGCGATCGAGGCGACGATCCTCGTATTCGCGTACCTGGCGTACGAGGCGGTGCGCCGTTTCGTCGCGCCAAGCTCTCATGAGGCCTTTGGGCACGCCTTCAGCATCATCCAGTTCGAGCAGCAGATCGGCTTCTTCTTTGAGCCGTCGTTACAGGGGATCATCGTCGACCATCACTGGTTGGTCACGTTCTTCAACTGGGTCTACGTGTGGGGCTACCTGCCCGTGATCGGGGCGGCGGCGCTCTATCTGTACATTCGCCACCATGACTTCTACACGCGTTATCGCAACGCCTTCCTGCTCTCGGGCGCGATCGGGCTCATCATCTTCGCCACGATGCCCGTCGCACCACCGCGCATGTTTCCGGAGTTGGGTTTCGTCGATACGGTGCGCGACCACTCGAGCGTCTACCAGCAGTTCGAAGGATCGGACCTGGTAAACGAGTTCGCCGCCGTCCCGAGCTTCCACTTTGGCTGGATCTTGCTTGTCGGACTGGCGCTGATCCAGACCAACCGCAATATCCTGATGCGCGGGCTTGCCGTGACGCTGCCGCTCATGATGCTGCTCGCGATCCTCTTCACCGCGAACCACTACTGGATTGATGCCGTGATCGGCGGCGCGATCGTGCTCGGCGCGCTAGCCATCGTGCGGGCGCTGGAGCACGTACACCTGCCGCAGTGGCGGCCAGCGGCGTCACGGCGCCTGTCGCAATAGTCGCCTTACGTTAACATCGCCAAGCTACGCCCTGAACCTCTTTACCCTCCCTTAACCGCCGTTAATCGCCCGTTAAAGCACCCTCAGTACGGTGCCAGTGATTGGTTCCGGCCTGGTGGCGGAACGTTGGAAGGAGTGGGTACCACCGTGCGAAGACCACGATTGGAGAGCAGCAAGCCTCTTATGCTGGCGCTGGCGCTCGTCGCCATGAGCTTCGTTGCCTTCGCGGCGTGTGGCGACGACGACGACGCAAATGGAGCCGACAACACACCGGCGGCCGGCGAGATCGACTACGGCAGTCTCGGCGGCTCTCTCCGCGTCGACGGATCGTCGACGGTCTTCCCGATCGCGGAGGCCGTGGCGGAGGAATTCAGCAACGAGTCGAATGTGCGCGTGAACGTCGGCTTTTCGGGCACCGGTGGCGGCTTCGAGCGCTTCTGCCGCGGCGAGATCGAGGTCAGCGACGCGTCGCGCCCCATCGAGCAGGATGAGATCGATGCCTGCGCGGACGAGGGCATTACTGACATCCTCGAGTTCCAGGTGGCGATCGACGCGCTGACCGTCGTCGCCAACTCGAACAACGACTTTCTCGAGTGTCTCACGGTGCAGCAGTTGCACGACATCTTCACCGGCACCGCCAGCAATTGGAACGACATCGACCCGGCGTTCCCCGATGACGGCATCGTCCGCTTCTTCCCCGGCACGGACTCCGGCACCTTCGACTACTTCGTCGAGGCGATCATCGAGGGCGTCGACGAGACCGCGGCGCACACCGGCGATGGCACGGCGTCGGAGGATGACAACGTGCTCGCGCAGGGCGTCGAGGGCGACGACAACGGCCTCGGGTACTTCGGATTCGCCTACTTCCAGGAAGCGGGCCAGCAATTGAAGGCGATCGCCATCGACGGCGGCGAGGGCTGCGTCGAACCGTCGCTGGAGACCGCGCTCGATGGCAGCTATCAACCGCTCAGTCGGCCGCTGTTCATCTACACCCGGGAGAGTTTCCTGCGTGACCGGCCAGAGGTGCTCGGCTTCATGAAGTACTTCATGGACAACACCAACACGCTGAGCGAGGAAGTCGGTTATGTCCCCCTGTCCGACAACCTGCTCGCCGAGCAGCAGACGAAGATCGAACCCTTCTTGCCGTAAGCCGTGCGAGCGACAACGCTTGTGGCGGCGGAATTAAGCGCTCCCGCCGCCGCACCAAGAAATCTGCCGAGAGGCGTGCATGGCCGTGACCTCAGCCCGAGAAGTCACCTACGACGACCTGCGAAGAAGACCGCTGCGCCATACGGGCGAGCGCATCATCGAGATGCTGTTGCTCGGCTGCGCGATCGTCTCACTCCTCACGACGATCGCCATCGTCTTCGTGCTGTTCGGCGAGACGTCGCGGTTCTTCGAGGAAGTCTCGTTTCGCGATTTCTTCCTTGAGACTGAGTGGCAACCGCTTTTCCGCCCGATCACGTACGGGATCTGGGAACTGGTCGCCGGTACCGTCAACGTCGTGCTCTGGTCGTTGGTGATCGCGCTCCCCCTCGGTCTGGCGGCGGCGATCTACTTGAGCGAGTATGCGGCGCCGCGCACACGGCGCGTGCTCAAGCCCCTGCTCGAGGCCCTCGCCGGCGTCCCGACGATCGTCTACGCCTACTTCGCGCTCACAGTTGTCACGCAGGACATCCTGCTCAAGTTGCCGTACATCGGTGAGCGCATCTCGTTCTTTAACGCGCTTGGCGCCAGCATGATGATGGCCGTCATGATCCTGCCGACGATCGCGTCGATCTCGGAAGACGCGATGTCCAATGTGCCGCGCGAGTTGCGGGAGGGCGCATACGGCCTGGGCGCGACCCGCCTGGAGGTGGCGACGCGCGTCGTCGTCCCCGCTGCACTGTCCGGCATCGTCGCCGCGGTGCTGCTCGCGATCGCACGCGTCGTCGGCGAGACGATGATTGTCGCCATCGCCGCCGGCTCGACGCCGAACCTCACGCTCTCACCGCTGGAGAGCATCCAGACCATGACCGGCTACATGCTCCAAGTCGGCCTCGGCGACGCTGCGCGCGGGACGATCGACTACCAGTCGATCTTCGCCGTCGGATCCATGCTCTTCATCATGACGCTGCTGCTCAACGTCGGCGCCAACATCATCGTCGGCCGCTTCCGCGAGGAGTACGACTGATGGCGTTCGTCGACGGTTCGACAGGGGAGATCTCGCTCCAGGCGACGGGTGCCGTCGCGCGTCGGCAGGCGCTTTCACGCGCATCGCGCTACGTGCTGCTCGCCGCGACGCTGGTCGGCGTCGGTGTGCTCCTGTACCTCGGCTACGAGACGATCGATCGCGGCGGCTCGCGCCTGAGCATCGACTTTCTGACGAGCTACCCTTCCCGATTCGCCGAGCGCGCCGGGCTGCGTTCGTCGTTGATCGGATGGTTCTGGGTATTGGGGCTGACCGTGATCCTGGCGATCCCCATCGCCATCGGCACGGCGATCTGGATGGAGGAGTTCGCGCCGCGCAACCGCGTGCTCACGCTCGTGAAGCTTAATCTCGCGAATCTTGCCGGCGTGCCCAGCATCATTTACGGCATCCTCGGGTTGGCGCTCTTCGTGCGCTTCATGGACCTGGGACCGAGCATTCTCGCCGGCTCGCTCACGCTCGCGCTGATGATCCTGCCGATGACCGTCATCGCGTCACAGGAGGCGATCCGCCAGGTACCGCCGAGCATTCGGCACGGCGCGCTCGCGCTGGGAGCGACGCGTTGGCAGATGGTCTGGAACCATGTCCTTCCCGGCGCCATGCCCGGCATCATGACCGGCATGATCCTCGCCGTATCGCGCGCAGCCGGCGAGACGGCCGCGTTGATCATGATCGGCGCCTTCACGTTCATCGCCTACGACAACACCCGCCCGACAGAAGACTTCACGACGGTACCTGTGCAGATCTACAACTGGACCATCCGGCCGCAGGAGGCGTTCCGCCAGAACGCGGCCGCTGCCATTATCGTGTTGATGGTCTTCGTGCTGACCCTCAACCTTATTGCCGCCGTCATCCGCGAGCGGTTTCGGAGTGAATGAGTACCGGTCGCCGCGATCCCACCGGGAAAGGCTAGAATGATGGTGCACACCAGCGAGCGCAGGACGACGGAGGAACGACTGGCCGCCACCGAGACGCTGCCCCTCTCCGAGCGCGTGACGCGCCTCTCGGACGAATCGGTCTTGGAGGTGACAGACTTTCACGCCTACTACCGCGACTTCCGTGCGCTCTACAACGTCTCGTTCGAGATTCCTGCGCGCAAGATCACAGCGCTTATCGGCCCGTCGGGCTGCGGCAAGAGCACATTACTGCGCTGCATGAACCGCATGAACGACCTCGTGCCCGGATTTCACATCGAAGGGCGTATGACGTACCGCGGGCTCGATCTGTACGCGCGAGACGTCGACCCGGTCGAAGTCCGGCGGCGCATCGGCATGGTGTTCCAGAAGCCGAACCCGTTCCCCAAGTCGATCTACGAAAACATCGCCTTCGGCCCGAAGGTCAACGGCATCAAGGGCAACATGAGCGAGATCGTCGAGAACTCGCTGCGCCAGGCGGCGCTCTGGGACGATGTGAAAGACAAGCTCAATTCGAGTGGCCTCGCGCTCTCCGGCGGTCAGCAGCAGCGGCTCTGCATCGCCCGTGCGCTGGCGGTGCAGCCGGAGATCATCCTTATGGACGAGCCGTGCAGCGCGCTCGATCCCATCGCCACGCTCAAGATCGAAGACCTCATGCGGAACCTGGCGAAGGACTACACCATCGTCATCGTCACGCACAACATGCAGCAGGCGGCGCGCGTCGCCGATTACACCGCCTTCCTCATGATGCGGCCCGACCGCGCGGGCGAACTCGTCGAGTTTACTGACACCGACGTGCTCTTCACGACCCCGAAGGACAAGCGGACGGAAGACTACATCACCGGCCGGTTCGGCTAGAGGCGGGTACGATGACCAGAGAGTTGTTCGACAAGAAACTCCGGGAACTCCAAGACGACGTGCTGGTCATGGGCAGCATGGTCGAGAAAGCACTCCAGCGTTCCGTGGAGGCGCTCCGCAACCGTGATACGTCCCTCTCCGACTCCGTCGTCCGCGACGACACGCTGATCAACGCAAAGCGTTACGAGATCGAGGAGAAGTGCATCCACACCATCGCGCGGGAACAACCGATGGCCGCCGACCTCCGCGTCCTCGTGGCGATTCTCTTTATCGCCAACGAGCTCGAGCGCATGGCGGACCACGCGGAGGGCATCGGCCGCATCAACCTGATGCTCGGGGACGAACCGTTGCCGCGGCCGCTCGGCGACATCCTGGAGATGTCCACCCGCGCGCAGGATATGCTGCGCCGCGCCCTCACGTCGTTCGTCGACCGCGATGACAATGCCGCGCGCCTCATCTGTGATGAGGACGACGCCATCGATGGCCTGTACGACAGCTCCTATCATACGCTGATCCAGGAAATGATCAAGACTCCCGCCGATGTGCAGCGCATCACCTACTTGATCTGGACCTCGCACAACCTGGAGCGCATCGCTGATCGCGTGACAAACATTTGTGAGCGCGTGATCTTCATGGTCACCGGCCAGTTGGAAGAGATAAATGTCTCGCGGTACTGATCCAACGCTTGACGCAAGTACCGCCAGACGCACGTATGACTACGGAATCGACGCCGAAACCGCAGCTAAGACCGTCCTCGTCGTCGAAGATGAGGCGAGCCTCGCCTCGACGCTTTCCTATAATCTGCGTAAGAACGGCTTCAATGTCGTGCAGGCCGCTGATGGCGTCGAGGGGCTGCAGGCCGCCCGCAACGGCCACCCCGATGTCATCGTGCTCGACCTCATGTTGCCGCGCATGGACGGCATCGAGGTGTGCCGCCGGCTGCGCGCTGATTCCGATGTGCCGATCATCATGCTCACAGCGAAGAGCGAGGAACTCGATCGTGTCGTCGGACTCGAGATCGGCGCCGACGATTATCTGACCAAGCCATTCAGCATGCGCGAGCTTATGGCACGCGTGCGAGCGCTGCTCCGCCGCTCCGGTGCCCGGACAGGCACCGAAGACGCTTCACAGATCAGTGCCGGGAATTTGACCCTCGACCTGCGAGGTCGCACCGTCCGCCGCGATAATGCGGAAGTGCAGCTCAAGCCAAAGGAGTTCGACCTGCTGTACTTCCTGGCGCGGAACGCCGGTCAGGTCTTCACGCGCGAACAGCTGTTGGAGCACGTCTGGGGCTACGAATTCTTCGGCGGCAGTCGTACGGTCGATGTCCACGTGCGGTGGTTGCGTGAAAAGCTCGAAGCGGCGCCGAGCAGTCCCCGGCATCTTCTCACGGTCCGTGGCGTTGGTTACAAGTTCGTCCGCTAGCCGCCTGCGTCTCGCCTGGCCGGGCGTCGTGGCTGCAGCGGTCGCGCTCTACGTCGCGATCGTCGGAGTCGCACTGATCGTCGTCAGTTCCTATGTCGACGAGCGGTCGTGGGAGTTGCTCGTCATCTTCGCAGCCGCCTCGGTGGCGATCATCATCATCACGACGCTTCTGCTCCGGCCGAGGCTACGCCATCTTCGCGCCGCGACCGCCGTCGCCGAGTCACTGGCGCGCGGCCGGTTCGATGCTCGCGCGGAGATCGCCGGCGATGAGTTCGGACCGCTTCTCTCCGCGCTCAATAACGCAAGCGCCTACCTCGAGGCTGCGATCTCGACGCTGCGGCTGGAGCGGGCGCAGCTCGAAGCGCTGCTCAACGCCAGCAGCGACGCCACCGTCGCGATTGACCTTTCGAGCACGGTCGTCTATCTCAACGATGCCGCGCGCAACATGTTCGGGTTATCCGGCGCCGTCGAGACGGGACGCGCGTTCATCGAGGTCGTGCGCGACCACGACCTGAACGAACTCATGGTCTCGGCGGCACAGCAGGGTGAACGCAGCGTGCGCGTCGTCGCGTACGGTCAGGCGCAGCGCTGGCTGCAAGCGACCGCGGTCCCGATCCAGGGCGCCGGCGCCTGGGCTGCGCTCGCTGTCTTCCACGACCTCACGGAAGTGCGCCGCCTCGATAGCATGCGCCGCGACTTCATCAGCAACGTCTCGCACGAACTGCGCACGCCGCTCGCCGGCATCCGCGCCGCCGCCGAAACACTGCAGGAAGGCGCGATCGACGATAAGCCGGCGGCGATCGAGTTCATGGGCCACATCCAGCGCGAGACTGACCGGCTGACACAGATGGTCGAAGAATTGCTCGAACTGTCGCGCATCGAGTCCGGTGCGGCGCCCTTGAGCTTCGCGCAGCTCGACGTGGCGGCGCTCGTGCGCGATGCGGCGAAGCGCTTTCGGCAGCAGGCGGAGCGTGCTGGCCTCGCCATCACGACCGAAGTGCCGCAGGGCGCCGACCGCGGGTCCGGCGAGACGCCTCTTACGATCATCGGCGACGCCGAACGTCTGGAACGCGCGCTCGGCAACTTGATTGCCAACGCGATCAAATTCACGGCGCCCGGCGGCTCGGTCAGCGTGAGGGCAGACCCGCAGGACGACGCAGTCCTCGTGAGCGTGCGCGACACGGGCATCGGCATCGAGCCGGAGCAGTGCGAGCGCGTGTTCGAGCGCTTCTACAAGGCCGATAAGGGCCGCGGCGACGGCACGGGCCTCGGCCTCGCCATCGTCAAGCACATCGTCCGGGCGCACCAGGGCAGCGTGTCCGTCGAAAGCTTCCCCGACCGCGGCTCGACGTTCACGATGCGTTTGCCGCGGCGCTAAAACGTTCCGTGACTCTCAATGCATCAGCGTAGGTGTCCGCCTTCCGGCATCTCGTGACCCAATGGTAGGATCGCCGTATGCAGAAGCCGAACGTCCCGCCCCTCGCGATCACGCCGTACTGGGCTTCAGTCCAGGACGATCTGCTCCGCATCGTCGATCTCATGCCTGCGGGGAAGATGAACTGGACGCCGAGCGATGAGCTGTGGAACTCACGCGGCATCCTCATCCACGTGTCTGACGCCCGCGATAGTTGGATGGCCGGCGACGTGAAGGACGGCGATCCCTACCCCAACATCTGGACGACCGCTCGAACGCGGGACGACCTCAAACGTGAACTCGTCCGCACCTTCGACCGCGTCCAGCGTTTCCTCGCCAATCAAGCGCAGCTGGACAAGAGGTATACGCCGGCCGAACCGGCGTATCCACCACGCGACGGGCACTGGATCGCGTTTCACCTGCTGGAGCACGACATCCATCATCGGACAGAACTCATGCAGCGCCTCGCGCTGATGGGCGTCACGCACGGCATCGACCTCTAGAAGAAGCGGTGTGAGCCGTCGTCCGTCACAGTATGCGTGAGCGCACATCAGCGTCGCTCAGGCCGGCGATCTCCACGACCTTCGTCCGCGAACGCGTCCCCGCCACCAACGTCACACTCGAAGGCGGCACGCCGAGCCGCTTCGCGATCATCTTGAGCAGCGATGCATTGGCGGCACCCTCGACCGGCGCGACGGCGATGCGGACCGCAAGTGCGCCGTCCCTCCAGCCGACGATCGTGTCACGGCCGCCGCGCGGCGTCACCCGCACGTCGATGCGCGCGCGCTCGTCAGCCATCGATGCGCTTCCACATGCTGTGCACGCCTTCGACGGCGCCAGGGTGCGTTGAAACGAACATGTACTGCCAGCCCTGCCGCGGCGGCATCTTCCACGCATCGAGCGCGACGTCGGCAAAGCCCAGGCGCATCCAGAAGGGGTAGGCGTCCACGGTAAACAGATAGGCGTCGTTCACACCTTCGGCGCGCGCGTCGGCAATGAGCAGATCCGTGATCGCCCGCGCGAGCCCCAGCTTCCGTGCGCGCGCGTCAACCGCAATGCTGCGGATCACGCAACAGTCGTCGTAGATCTCGGCGCCTCCGCAGCCGATCACCTCGTCATCGTGCTCGACGACGGCGAACCCCGGCAACCACTCCTCGATGAAGAGCGGCGGGAGGTCCTCCGCGATCATCATCTCGGCGATGCGCGGGACGTCGTCGGGGCGCGCGCGCCGAAAGATGCAGCGTGCCAGGTCGATGGGTGCGGTGCTTCGCGGCGATGACGCCACAGTCAGGCCCGCGAAGTCTGCGGCGGCGCTCGCCGGATCGGATTCGGCCGCATGTTCCATCGCCTGTTGCATTTCAGGCGATGCCAGCGTCGCAAGCATGCGATCGACGGACTCGCGGATCAGTTCGGGCGTCCAGACGGTGCCCGGGATGAATTCGTCACGCTTCGTTACCATGTGGCGCCTCCGCCTAACGTGTCCGACGATTGTACCGCCGCCCGCGTCCCCGCCGGAGCGTCACCGGCGCCGGTGTTAGAATGTCGCCCACCACCAGTTCTCGGCAACCTTTCGTCAGGAGTGGCGTCATGACGGGGATCTCGGACAACCGGGCCGCGCGCAAGGCGTGGAACTACGGACTCTTCGACGCGATCATGAACCGCCGTTCGCGACGCTTGGCGCTCGGCGCCGAGATCCCTGGCGGCGCCACGAAAAACAAGTCCGATAAGCCGCCGATGCCGCTCGACGAGATCGAGGAGGCGCTGCTCGTGCACGCCGGCACCGGCATCAGCGGCATGAACCTCAGCGACCTGCCGTACGCCTACGCCGATGGCAGAGCGCCAGCGGCAACACGATGATCCAGTTCACTGGCCGCACGTGGCCGAGTTTCTGCGGCTCGCACAGCACCGAACTGATCTATTTCAACGATAGCGGCGCCTACGTCGTCAGCCTGAAGGACGTCCCGGCGGACAAACTGCAGCAGTACGCGGACGAGCGCGATCGCGATGGCATCGTCCGGTCGTTCCGCGAGAACCGCGTCAAGATCCTGGACCAGCGGCCGGACGACGCCCGCAGCTATCCGTCGATGCTGTCCTTCAACTTCTGGGACTCGAATATCGCGGGCTCGACGGTGCTTCTGCCCTGATCAACAACACGTGGCAGTACATCAACGGCCTGCTGCTGATGTGCGGATGGGCGGACGGCGGCGCCGTCGTCGTCGACGACCTGAATGGCGGCCGGCCCGCTGGCTGCGAGCGCTGGATCAAGGAGGGCCTGCTCGATGCGGACCGCCCGCTTGCGCTCTCGCAGACCGACATGGGGCAGAGCGTCGAACCCGCGTTCATCCTCCAGAACCTGGCGCTCGCCGAGCAGGCGATGGGCCTCGGCGGCTGGGTACACGCGGCGGTGAATCCGGCTGTCATGGCCGAGGCGCTCGGCTTCCGCATCGAGACGCCCCGCAATGCCGGCTTCGGCGTGCCCGTCGGCATCGACGGCGTCCTCGAGGCGTACTGTCCGCCGTACTACAAGGACATGGACGCCGCCGTCGATGCCGTCGTCGAAGCGAAGTTTGGCGCGAAAGGCATCTACACGCTCGACGCAGAGCGCGAAGCGCCGTTCCTTGACCGCAACAAATTCGTGTCGGCGGTGCCGCGATACAGCGAAGCGCTCGTGCAATGCGTGAAGGACATCTGCAACTACATCTACGACACGTTCGGCCGCTTCCCGGTGCATGTGCCGGCGATGACGATCAGCAGCACGTGGTGCCAGGCGCATCACCTGGATCTGGATTTATACGACCGGTTCTACGGCAAGGCGGCCTACACGCAGACGCAGGCGGAGCACTACATCGACTGGCACGGCGAAGAGCGCCCCTGGGAGAAGCTCCGCGACCGCGTGCTCAGCAACGCGTGGTGCGCCATTCGTAACTACCGGCCATCCCGCATGCCGCCGTCATTCTGAGCGAAGCGAAGAATCCCGCCGTGCAACGCACCACTCCTCGGCGCCCGTCATTCTGAGCGAAGCGAAGAATCTCGTCGTGTGGGCGGGCCAGGCACGGCTCACTTGTGCCTCGGGCATCCGATCAAACGCTAAAGTTCGTTCAGCCGGTCGATCAACTGCCGCATCCGCCCGAAATTATGTCGCGGAAAGAACGCCACGCGCTCGCACTCGACGCAATCCTCGTCCTTGCGCTCTGCCGGCGTGATGTTCGTCCGCTCGATCCGGCCCCGCGCGACGAGGTCCTTGAAGTCCCGGTTGATCGCTGCAAGCTGTACATCGGTCGGCGCACGCCGCATGCGCAGCACGAGCCGCTCGCCGACGTATCGCGCCGAGTCGTAGTTGCGATAGAACCGCTCGATCGCGCGCACGGCGTCGCGGGCGCTGCTCGCCGGTTGGAAGAACGTCAGGTCCTCCGGCGATGCGAGGTTCCGCGCCACAAGGTGATCCCGCACGAACGTCAACCACTCGATCCAGTAGCCGCTCTCGGGCGGCGCCAGCAGCACGATCGGCCGGATCTGCATCTTGCCGGTCTGCATCAGCGTCAGCAGCTCGAACGCCTCATCCAGTGTGCCGAAGCCGCCCGGACACAGCACGAAGGCGTCGGACTCCTTCATGAACATGATCTTGCGCGTGAAGAAGTACTTGAAGTCGATCAGCTTCGGGTCGCCGGCGATGAATCCGTTCGCCGACTGCTCGAACGGCAGCTTGATGCCGACGCCGAAGCTGTTCGCCGTGCCCGCGCCCTCGTGGCCCGCCGCCATGATGCCGGGCCCGGCGCCGGTAATCACCATCCAACCTTCGGCGATGATCTGCTCGCCGAATTCCCGCGCGATCGCGTAGTCGGGATCGTCGACGGGCGTCCGCGCGGAACCGAAGATGCTCACCTTCCGGCGCCCGCGGTACGGCGCGAAGATCCGGAACGCGCGGCCCAATTCCCGCAGCGACCGCGCGAGCAGCTTCATCTCGCCGCGGTTCGACGCGCGAGCCGTCCGGAACAGCGTTTCCACGGCTGCTTCTAGCAGATCGCGATCGGGGACATCGGCACTCTCGACGAGCGCGCGGATCTTCTCGTCGATCGCGCGGTCGCCCGATCCGGTGCGACGGCGCATCCGCTGCCGCGTCGGGCTCGTACGCGTCGACATCGGCTCCAGCGGCTCGACGCCTACAACCGAGGCCGGGCCCTGGTCCGCTCGCTCGTTCGTCTGATCCATGGCTACATCATCCGCTCCGGCGCGCGGGAATGAAAGAAAGGCACCCCGACTGGTGGGCTCGTCGTGCCGATCAACTGAGCTCGATACTCGATGGCGGTATGGCGAGTCCGCGAATGAAGCCGGTCGATAGTGTTCGGCAACAAGGCGGCCCCGAGATCGACGGGCGGTCGACTACCCTCGCCTGCCGCCGAAGAGGCCACGCAGGTTCCCCATGATGCCGCCGCCCTTATCCCCACGCTTGGCCCGGTCCCAGGCTTCCTGCGCCGCTCCCGAGCGCTGCAGGCCGCTTACGCGATCCTTCATCACGTCACGCACGTGGTTCGCTTCGCCTTCATCGAGCCAGAAACCGTGCTCTTCCGTGCAGGCGTCCAGCTCCAGGTTGTACGCGCGATAGTTGAACGCGCGCATCGGCTTCGTGCAGACAGGGCAGGCGAGTTCACTTTCGCGCTTCGCGTAGTCGATCATGCCTCGCCGCTCGTCGTCGTCCGCGACCGTGGCTTCGAGCAGCGCCAGTTCTTCGTCGTCGTACCAGGCGCCGTTGCAGGTCGGACAGCGGTCAACTTCGATGTCATGCTCCCTGCCCATGTCGAGCGGCGTCGCATCGCGGGGGCAGTTCAACGTCCGTTCGTTCACAAGAGACTCCTTCCGTGCGCTCACAGCCTAGAATGCGGGGTTGTCGGTGGCAACGCACCTGAGGCGCCGAGGCTGGAGGCCGGATGTCGGACGGCGGTGTGACCCGGGAAGAGCAGCTTCGCGACGTGCTCGCGGCGTTCGGCGTGCAAGCGGCGAGCGTGCGTGACGTCCGGACGGGACGCGTGAACCGCCACTGGCGCATCGCCGCGACGGATGGCCCGGAGTACGCCCTGCGCCGATATGCGTCGCCGCCGCACGCGTGGCGCATCCGCTCGCGTGAAGCGATCGCCTTCGAGCACGACGCGCTCCGCCATGCCGCGTCGAAGGGCTGGCCGGCGCCTGTGCCCATCGATGCACGCTCCGGCTCGACGCTGGTCGAGCGTGATGGCGATTTGTACGCGCTCTTTCCCTGGCACGAAGGACGGCCCGCGCCCGCGCATAGCAAACGTTACCTGCGCATCAAGGGGCGCCTGCTCGCGAGGCTGCATCGCGACATGGCCACGTTTGGCCTCGGTGAGCAACGCCTGGGGTTTGCGCGCATGTGGGAACTGGACTACTACATGGGCAGCCCGCGTCCGTTCAACGACATGTTGCGCGAGTTCGAGAAGGCGCATCGCGCAGACGCATCGGCCGTGCGAGCGCAGCGGTATCGCAACCTGCGCGAGTTGTCGCGATTCGGCTACGGCGAGTTGCCGGAGCAGTTCGGCCACTTCGACTTCCATCGCGACAATCTGCTGTTCTCGCAGGGGCAATTGACCGGATTGATCGACTTCGACTCGGCGCACCTCGACGCGCGGGTCGCCGACATCGCGACGAGCGTCGCCCTAGACTGCATCGAGCCGCCTGCGTACAACGCCATCGACCCGGACGCGATGCGCGCCTTCGTCGCCGGATACGTCGAGGGGTCGCCGCTATCCGAGCAGGAATTGGCGCTCATCGTGCCGCTGGTACGCTCGTGGATCGTCGCGGCCGCCGCGGGACGCATCGCGCAGTGGCTGGCGGCGCCCGATGAGAAGGTGCTGATGAAGATTCGGCGGACCGTCGACTATCGCATCCCGGCGTTCGAACAGCGGCGTCAGGCGATGGAACAGGCGGTGAGGAGCGCAGCAGCGGAGCGGACGCGCGCATGACCCTGCCTGATCGATCGCGACGAGTCGCCTGGGCGAAGGAAGACCCATTCGGCGTCGAATTTGTCGAAGTCTCGCTGCGGCCCGATGCTCTAACGGCCGAAGGCGTCGCCATCGGCAGCGATCCGGTGCCATACCGCCTCGACTACACGCTCGCAACCGGACGTCGCTTCGTCACGTCCCGCCTTGTCGTAACGACCCGCAGCGATGGCTGGCGATGTTTGCTCGATCTGCGGCGCAGTGCGGACGGCGACTGGCGCGTCGACCGGCGATCCGACGGCACGCCTCCGTTTACGATGAGTGACGCTGACGCCGCGGTGCCATCCGAGGCGCTCGACTGCGACCTTGGCCTGTGCCCGCTCACCAATACCATGCCCGTCCTTCGCGAAGGGCTGTTGTCGTCGCAGAGCCAGCCGGCCGAGATCGTGGTCGCCTGGATATCCGTGCCCGACCTCGCGATCCACGCCGCACGCCAGCGCTATCGCCACGTCAGGCGTGAGGAAAACATGTCCGTCGTGCGCTTCGAAGACGACGACGGCTTCACAGCAGATATCCTCTTCGATGCGGACGGACTGGTGATCGACTATCCGGAACTCGCCCGCCGGCTTTGAGAGGTGATAGCAGGGGAACGCGCGAAGATGACCAACACCTACTGGGACGCGGCGGTCTACGACCGCATCGGCACGCCGATGCGCGCCTGGGCGCAGCAGGTGATCGACGACCTGCAACTGCGCGGCGACGAGACGGTGTTGGACGCCGGGTGCGGCTCTGGCTCCGTCACGCTCGACCTGCTGCAAAAACTGCCCGACGGCAAGATCTACGCCGTCGATGCCTCGGCCGAGATGATCGGGTCGCTCATAAACGCACTCGACGAGCGCGGCGTCACAAACGTCGAGCCGATGCAAGCGAGCCTGACCGACTTCAGCCTGCCGGAGCAGGTCGACGCCGTGTTCTCGAACGCCGTCTTTCACTGGATCCCCGATGACGACGCGCTCTTCGGCTGCCTGTACCGCGCCACGAGACCCGGCGGCCGGCTGCGCGCCCAGTGCGGCGGCCATGGCAACAACGCCCACGTCCTCGAAGCGGTGGCGGCGATACGCGAGCAGGAGCGCTTCGTGCAGCACCTCGGCAAGTTCACGGACAGCAAGAAGTACCGCACGCCCGAACAGGCGAAAGCATCGCTCGAGCGCGCCGGGTTCATCGACGTGCGCGCCTCGCTCTTCGAAGCGCCCGTGCCGTTCGAACACAACGACGACGCCGCGCTCTACATCCGCACGATTCTCCTGCGCGATCACATCGCGCGCCTGCCGTCGGAGGATCTGCGCGATGCATACGCGCACGCCGTCGTCGAAGAGACCGTCCGACGCTGGGGCGCGCCCTACGTCGCGGATTACGTACGCCTCGACATTTGGGCGACGAAGTAAGCGATCCGGACGGCCGGTCCTCACGTCATCCTGAGCAAGCGAAGCGCCACGAAGGATCTCATCGCGGCGAGGTCGTCTTGCGCTGACAACTAGCGGCTAGCAGTCGAACGAACTCGTAACGGGGCATGCTCATGCTTGCCCCACTCAAGGCATCAACCCGTGCCGCGCCACGATCTCCGCGATCACCTCACGATCGTCCAGCACGATCCCGTACAGCGTCGTGTAGTGATCGTTCAGCCACACATCGAAGACGCGTGCGGCCTCGCCTTCTCCGGCGACCTCCTCCATCGCGACGAGTTCCAGGTAGTTGACGACCACGTGCAGGTAAGACCCGTCTAGGTCAGTCGCGCCTTCGGGATGGCCGGTGGGTAGAACGGCGTAGCGCCTCTTGATCTCGCGCACGGCGGCGCCGGCGGCGCTGCGACGGGCCTTCACCAACCAATGGATCTGCTCATGAAGAAAAGTCGAGAGCAGTTGTCCGTCGTCAGAGAGGTGGCGCGTATTCAGCGTCAGCACCGGGTGGCTATGCGGAATCGCTCGCTCTTCGATGGCGATCGTGCGCGTGAAGGTCCATCGTGAAACGTCGCGTGTCGCCAGGATCGTGCGCAACTGATCGGCAGTACGCTGTTCGCGCTCCGTGCCGTTGGCCAGCGAGATCTCCCACCCGGCGCTCACTCGCGCGCCGCCTCGACGCACGTCACACCATGTGGCCCGACCACCGCCGCATGCGGCGTATTCGGCTCGATATCGAGGCGGTCGCCTTCGTGCAGTTCATACGCCTCGGACGTCTCCGTCAGCGTGAAGACGATCGAGCCCCGCAAGCAGAACAGCACCTTGTGATAGCCGTGGCGGTGCGAGGCGTACACGTCGCCCGCGCCGTTCGACCAGCGTTGTGGGGACAGCCCTTCACACGCGAACGCGTCGAGTACTGGCAGCTGGTCGTAGTCGCCGGACCGTCGCATGAGGAATGCGCCCATGACGACAGGGTACTCTCGCTGTGCTGGCCCACCCGGCGTTGAGCTGCCGACCGCCCAGAAGGTCAGGCCGATCTGGGGGTGTTTCTAACCACCGACGACTGACGACTGACGACTGATGCTATAGTAAATACTGCATAAAGGTGGACAACCGTGCAGGCAACCCGGCAGGACATCCTCGATTATCTGCGCAAGCACGCCCAGGCAACCGTCAGGCAGCTTGGCGACCACCTCGGCCTCACTTCGACCGGCATCCGCCAGCATCTCACCGTCCTCGAGCGCGACGGCCTCGTCGAGGCGCGCGAGGAGCGCGGCCACGTCGGCCGCCCCGCGCTGGTCTATCGGCTGTCATCGTCCGGCGACGCGCTGTACCCCAAGAACTACGATGCGCTCGCCAACGCGCTGATCGAAGAGTCCCGCGCGCTTCTCGGTGGCGAGGCGCTGCAACATCTCATGAAGAACGTCGCCGCCCGTTTCGCCGAGCCGTATATGGCGCGGCTCGAAGGCAAGTCGACGGCAGAGCGGGTGAAGGAAGCGGCAAAGATTATCGAGGAGCGCGGCTGTCTCGCGGAGTGTGATGACGAGCATGGCGACTTCATGATCCGTCAGCAGACATGCCCGTTTCCGAACGTCGCGCAGCGCAACAGCGCGGTCTGCGCGATGGAAGTTGAGTTCGTGCGACGCCTCGTCGGCACGGACGCGCGCCTCACATCCAGCCTGCTGAGGGGCGATGATTCATGCACGTATCGCGTGCGGCCGGTGAACAACCGCTCGTCGCGCTGATACGGTCTCGTTGCATCCACGCAATATCCTGACCGCTTCTTGCGATTGAACATAACGATTGTTGCGGCGTAATTTCTTTCGACGTGACGTAGTGTAGACGTGCATGGAGCGATCGACGCCCCTATAATGGCGCCGAACCACGAACGGCTGCGAAGCCACGTCTTCGATCTCATCTCCCAACCTCGTGCCGAATGAGCGCCGCGCGGACTGCGCCGTCGGACGTTGCTGATCGAGGAGGGCGCCGGGCAGGGCGCAGCAGGAAGCGACTCCAGGGGAGGGGCATGCCGGTTCGCACGTGGGTCGGGCGGTTCTGCGTGGTCGATGGCCGCGTGGAAGAAGAGGGGCCGTGGCTCGGCTCGCTCATCCGTCAACGGCCGGATGAAGAAGCCGACGAACTCTACGTCCTCGTCGAGCCGGCATCGCCGGGCAGCGCGGAGTACAGCTCCCAGCTAGTTGACGTAATCTCGCAACTCTACGCGAAGGATCCCCTGTCACTCACCGGCGCCCTCACGCGATCGCTCCGCGCCGCGCACGAGCACCTGCGCGAGTGGAATCGCACGAGCCTGAAGGAACATCACGTCGGCGCCGGCGCAAGCTGTCTCGCGCTGCGCGGCACCGATGCTTACCTCGCGCAGGTGGGTCCGAGCCTAGCGTACGTGCTGATGAGCGACGGCCGCTTTCGCCGCATCGAAGCGGAGCAGGCGGATTTCGACCACTCGCTCGGCATCGCCGAGGAATTTGAGCCGCGCCTCGCGCGCATCAAGCTCAACCCCGGCGATCTCGTCGTTCTGGCATCCACGCGGCTCGAGACGGTGGCTGCCGAGGCGCACGTGCGTCGCATCCTCGATCGCGGCGCCGACGATGCGCTGCCCGAACTCTACCTGCTCGCCCGCGACGAGCCCGACATGGCCGTCGTGCTGCTGTCCTGCTTCGAGCAGGAGGAAGACCTGCCGGAATTCCTCACGAAGTCCGGAGCGGCGCCCTCGCTCGATGACGCGTCGGCCGTCGACGCGATCGGCGTCTATGCAAGTGCGTTGGCAGACGCCGTCGAGCCGCTCGCGGTCGGCGTCGCGCCCGAGGGACCGCGCGATGCCGTCGGCGCGGCGGTCGGCGGCTTCGATCTGCCCCGCCGCCCGATCAACGAACAGATCCGCGAGATCGCGGAGTCCACCGCGCCGCCGCCCACCGCAAACGTGCGCATCCGCGGCGAGAGCGCCAACCTGCGCTACAAGCGCACGACGGGCAACATCGCATTGCCGCAGTTCCAGATCCCCAAGCTGTGGCTGTTCGCCGCCGCCGCCATCGCCATGCTTGGCGCGCTGATCTGGTGGCAACTTCCGCGCTCCGTCGCCGAGGGCCGCGAAGAGAAGTTCGCCACGCTGATGGCGGACGCCCGCGAGAACAACGCGACCGCGCAGTCGACGAGCGACTCCGGGCTCAAACGCCAGCTCCTGACCGACGCCCAGACGATGCTCGCCGACGCCGAAAAGATCCACGACGACAACGGCGAACTGATCGCGCTGCGCTCCGACGTCGCCGCCGCCCTCGCCGTGCTCGATGCCGTCTACGAGGTCAACGACTTCGCGCCGATCGCCGACCTGGCGCAGCTCGTCACCGGCTCCCTCAGCGTCACCGACACCGTGATCGGCGGCGGCTACGCGTACCTGCTCGACGCTGAAGGCCGCCGCGTCCTGCGCGTCCCGCTCGATGCCAGCTCGCCGCCCGAGACGATCCTGGTCGAAGGCGAACCCGCGGGCTTCGTGACGCCGGCGCGCCCGGTGCAGATCGCCTGGGCGGAGCAGACCGAAAGCCTCGTCATCCTCGATGAGCAGCGCCAGGCGTTCGGCTACTTCCCGGACGGCGGCGCGCTGCCGATCGCCATTCGCGGCGCCGACGGCTGGGGCTCGCTCGACGCGACCGCCGCGTCGGGGGGCAACCTGTACCTGCTCGATGTCGAAGGCAACCAGGTGTGGCGCTACCTGCCCGGACAGGGCGGCTTCGATAGCGAACGCACCGCGCTGCTCGACTCCGGCCTGGGGCTGGAGAACGCGACCGAGCTTGCCGTCGGCCAGGACGTGTACGTGCTCGACACCGTCGCCGGCATCCGGCGCTTCACCGGCAAGACGGAGACGCCGTTCCCGCTCGCCGGCATCGACCAGCCGCTGATGTCGCCGGCGTCGCTCAGCGTGCTGCCCGGATCGAACCGCATCGTCGTCGCCGACCGCGCGAACAAGCGCATCGTCATCGCATCAGCCGAAGGCGCGTTCCTGCGCCAGATCGTCAGCCCGTCGTTCACCGATCTGCGCGCCGCCTACATCGACGAGGGCACGAACACGATCTACGTCCTCAACGGCGACACCCTCATGCGCGCCGCCGCGCCGCCGTAGGCGAGTGATAAGTTGTAAGTCGTCAGTTGTAAGTCAGTTCTCCGCCCTCCTCGTTCAACTGACAACTTACTTACAACTGAACACTCACCCCGCCATCGTGATCAGAAACGTCGCATCACTCAGCGCCGTCGCGTCGTGCGTCGTCCCCGGCTCCAGCGTCAGCATGCCGCGCGACGGCACGTCGAAACGCTCGCCGCCGATGCCGATGCGAATGCGGCCCGTCAGCGACTGGATGCTCAGCGGCCCTTCGACGCGGTGATCGTCGATCGTCGTCCCCTTCCGCAGCGCGACGACCGTCACGCGCAGCGGCCCCTCCTTCACCAGCGTCTTCGCCGCGCGCCCGCTCTTCGCCGTGCGCGCCTTATCGAGCAGCGCCCCCTCCTCAGCCTTCAGATTGAACGCGAGCGTGCGGCCGCTGAGCTTATGCGTGCGGAGGTAGGTGTGTTTGGTGGTGGGCATGGCGTCGTGTCTCCTTCGTGACTGCAGTTGCAGTTACGCTTCTACGGCTGACTACTTCGAATTCGCTACTTCCCTTGCCCAATCGCGGCCGTACATGTCAGGTGCGATCTCGTATCCGTCTGTCCAACCGTGCGACTGATTTTTCGGCACACAGAGATCCATCATTGCTTCCCAAGTGGTGTTGAACGCGGCATCAAGCCGAGATCCATCTTGCTGCCATCCGCAATCAATGCCATCCCCGGCAAATCGATATAGGTATTTGGTGGCCTTCGTCATGCTCCAGACCGAAGGACGCGGGCCGGTGATGAAGGAGCTATGCAGCCACTCGCGGTCGCAGATCGCATTGAGGAGCGACTGCGCCAGCTTGTCTAGCTCGTGTGTACGGCGCATGGTCGTCTTGTATATGGCCTCTTCGAAGACTGCCGGATCGAACAAGCCACGTTCTTTCACGTTGAGAAAGTCCTGTCGGTGATCCCACTGCGTATAACGAAGAACAGGCAGTCTCTTACGCCATCGTCCGACTGCCGTCACTTCATAGACTCGGATTGACTCTCTAGGACTGTCCCAATGCCCGAGCGTGCGATGCAGTGACATAGTTCCGACGTACCAAGGTTCTCCTCCTTGGTCGAAGTCGGGCGGGTGTAGATGTTCCGGTCCATCGAGACGCTGTTCACCCAAGAGCGCTCTGATGAAGTGCCTACATGGAGTGGTATTCAGGACTCGAAACTTCGAGCGACGTGGCCGCTGACATGGGTGTCCTGGCACTACATGGCCCGCGTTATGGCGCCTTCTTCCGCGCCCGACACCTGGGCGACGTACTTCGCGAACACGCCGGTCTTGTAGCGCGGCTCCGGCGCCCGCCAGTCGCGCAGCCGCGCCGTCATTTCGTCGACCGTGATCTCGACGTCGAGCCGGCGGTTCGGAATGTCGATGCTGATCATGTCGCCTTCGCGCACGGCGGCGATCGGCCCGCCCACGAACGCCTCCGGTGCGACGTGCCCCGCCATCAGCCCGCGCGTCGCGCCCGAGAAGCGGCCGTCGGTGAGCAGCGCGACGCTCTCGCCCAGCCCCTCCCCCACGATCGCCGACGTCACGCCGAGCATCTCGCGCATGCCCGGACCGCCCTTCGGGCCCTCGTAGCGGACGACCACGACGTCGCCGGCATGAATCTCGCGCCGCGTCACCGCATCCATCGCGTCCTCTTCGCGGTCGTAGACCCGCGCCGGCCCGCGATGCGTCAGGCGCTCGTGGCCGGCCACCTTCACCACGCAGCCCTCCGGCGCCAGGTTGCCCTTGAGAATGACGAGACCGCCCGTCGCCTTGAGGGGCGCGCTGAGCGGCACCACGACGTCCTGCCCCGCCGTCTCGACCGCCGCCGACGCCTCGTCGCCGAACGAGCGGCCCGTCGGCGTCGGGCGCGTCGGGTCGGCATATCCGCCCGCCACGAGCCGCTGCGCCACGAGCTGCGAGCCTCCCGCGCGATCGAGATCAGCCGCGACGTAACGTCCCCCCGGCTTCAAGTCGGCGAGCAGCGGCGTGCGATCGCTCACCGTGTCGAAGTCGTCGATCGTCAGCGGCACGTTCGCCTCGCGGGCGAGCGCGAGCAGGTGCAGCACGGCGTTCGTCGAGCCGCCGGTCGCTGCGACACCGGCGATCGCATTCTCGAACGATGCGCGCGTCAGGATGTCGAGCGGCCGCACGTTCCGGCGCAGCACGTCCATCACCGTCTCGCCGGCGCGCACGCCTACGTCGTCCTTGCGCGCGTCGACGGCCGGCACGCCGCCGCTGCCAAATGGCGCCAGGCCGATGAACTCCATCGCCAGCGCCATCGTGTTCGCGGTGAACTGGCCGGCGCAGGCGCCCGGTCCGGGACACGCGGCATGCTCGAGCCGGTCGAGATCCGCGTCGGACATGGTGCCCGCCGCGTTGGCGCCGACGCCCTCGAAGACGTCCTGGATCGTCACGTCGCGGCCGTCGAACGTGCCCGGCAGGATCGATCCGCCATAGAGGATGATGCCCGGGATATTCAGCCGGGCAAGGGCCATCGCCGCTGCGGGGATCGTCTTGTCGCATCCCACGAGGCAGACGAGCGCGTCGAACATGTACCCGCGCGTCGTTAGTTCGATCGAGTCGGCGATCACCTCGCGCGAGACGAGCGACGCCTTCATGCCCTCGGTGCCCATCGTGATGCCGTCGCTGATCGCGATCGTGTTGAACTCCATCGGCGTGCCGCCCGCGTTGCGCACGCCATCGGCGACCTTCTCGGCGAGCAGCCGCAGGTTGAAGTTGCACGGCATCGTCCCGATCCACGTGTTCGCGATGCCTACGATCGGCTTCTGCAAATCTTCCTTCGTGAAGCCAATGCTGTAGTAGTACGACCGGGCGGCGGCGCGCGTTGGGCCGTCGGTGATCGTGCGCGAGTTGTGCTTCGGATCGAATGCCATGCGGACCTCCTGTGACGGACAGGTTATAGGTTTTTAGTTCTAAGTTCTAAGTTCTGAGTTCTAACGTTAGGTTGCCCCGCCCCTCAACTTGATCCTTACGCCGCCACACCGCATCGTGCGCGTGCTGGAGGGGTGCCACATGCTTCGACGATTCTTGCTGGTCCTGACGATCGTGCTGTTGCCCGTTGCGGCGGCCGCCTGCAACGGCGACGGTGACGGCGGCGACGATGACACCTCGCCGACCGCTGAGACCACCGCGCGCAGTTCGACGCCGGCGGCGTCGCCCTCGAGGTCGGCGACCACCGCCGCGACCGCCGGTTCAGGGGCGACGCCGGCCGTGGAGGGCGTCGTCGACCGCGCGGACGGCGACCCCTGGACCGAAGCGCATGCCACGGCGCTGCTCGATGCGGCCCTGTTGGAGCCCGCCGACCTGCCGCTCGGACCGTGGCTGCTCCAGACCGACACTAGATCGAACAACGCCGATGCGGCCCAGGCCAATCCGGAGAGCGCCGCCTCCAACGAGCGTTGTGGCCGCCTGCTGGCGCGCACGACCGTCAACCAGGTCGAGGACGCGATCACGGCGTTCATCGCCGGCGAAACGCTCTCGTTCTTCTCCACCGCGACCGTCTACGAGACCGAAGCGGGCGCCGATGACTGCTCGGCGGAGTCCGCGACACGCCTCGCCGAGCCGGGAGCGCTCGCGCGCGCATTTGGCCCGTTGTTCATCGACCCCGACGCCGTCCAGATCGCGCTCGCCGACTTTCCGCCCGTCATCGAGGGCCAGTTCGCGGCCACGCTAACCGGCCAGATCGACGCCGCCGGCACCGTCATCGACCTGACGTTGTTGATCGTGGCCTTCCAGTCCGAAAACGTGACCGCAACCGTCGGCTCGGCACGCTCCGGGTCGACGCCGCCCGCCGATGAGCTACAGGAGTTCGTCGAACTGGTGCTCGCGCGCATCCAGGCGAACCAGTAGCCGCCGTGCCGGACACCTCCCTTCGTATCGACGTCGAAGGCGCGGGCGCAGTCGGCGCGCTTCGTACCGCAGCGAAGCGCGCCGTCTGGACGTTCGTCTACGCTCCCGGCGCCAGCGCCACGCTGCAGGACCCGTTCGGCGTCTACTCCGCGAACGCGCTGGCGCAACACGGCGTCGAGGTCGTGCGCTTCGAGTTCCCGTACATGGCAGCGAAGCGAAAAGCGCCCGATCGACCGCCCCTGCTCGAAGCGACGTGGCGCGCCGTGATCGATGCCGTCCGCTCGAACGACCGCAAACTCGTCGTCGGCGGCCGGTCGATGGGTGGGCGCATCGCGTCCCAGATCGTCGCACAGGGCGTCAAGATCGACGCGCTGGCGCTGTTCGCCTATCCGCTGCACGCGCCGGGGCGGCCGGAGAAGATACGAGACGAGCACTTCCCGTCGCTCAAGTGCCGCACGCTGTTCTGTTCCGGCACGAACGACGCGTTCGCATCGCCCGGCGAACTGCGCAGCGCTGCCTCAAAAGTGAAACGCGCGAAGGTGCATCTGCTCGAGGGCGCCGATCACGGCTTCGCGGTGAAGAAGGCGTCGGGACGCACACGGGAAGATGTATGGGCGGAGGCCGTCGCGGCGATGGCGGAGTGGTTGCGCGTATAGCGGGTTGGGAGGTCATTTGTCAGAGGAGGCCGGAGCATTGAGACGCGCCCTGGTGCTCGGAGGCGGTGGGCCGGTCGGTGTCGCATGGGAGTGCGGCTTGCTCGCCGGTTTGGCCGAGCATGGCGCCGACGTCTCGGACGCCGACTTCATCGTAGGGACGTCCGCGGGATCAATCGTCGGTTCGCAACTCGCATCAGGCAAGACGCCCGGGGAGATCTATCGGCGGCAACTCGAGGCAAGTCCGCCGGGCCGGCGAGCCAGCATGCCGAGCGACCTTAGCGGACTGATACCGCGGATGATCCAGCTCTACACCTCGGATCGTCCAATCCAAGATCTTCGTGCAGAGATCGGCGCCTACGCCATTGCGGCGGAGGTCATGCCCGAAGAGGAGTGGCTGGCCGGGTTCTCATCGATAGAGCCGGCGAACGCCGACACCTGGCCGAAGCGCTTTGCCTGCACAGCCATCGATGTGAACGACGGCGCACTGGTCTTCTGGCGGGATGAGTCGCACGTGCCGCTTCTGCTCGCTGTGGCTTCAAGCTGCGCAGTGCCCGGCATTGCCTCGCCCGTGACAATCAACGGGCGGCGCTACATGGACGGCGGCATCGGGTCAACGACGAATTCGGAGGTGGCCGCCGGCTACGACCAGGTGCTCATCGTTTCACTCACCGGAAGCACGCGCAGTCGGGCCAGCGCGATCGCGGAGGCCGTTCAACGGCGGTTTGCCGCAGAAGTCGCCGTCTTGCGCGCCGCCGGCTCCGAAGTGGAGGTGGTGTTTCCGGGTGACGACTTTGCGCAGGAAATCGGCGCGAATCTCATGGACGTCACTCTCCGGTTCCGGGCCGCAGAACTCGGTTTGCTCCAGGGGGCAACCGAGGCTGAACGAATCCGCCGGTTCTGGACAACGCCCCGGACCTAGCCTCGACAGTTACCGCTGAAACACGAACGTCCGCACGATCTCCTCCGCAAGCGATTCTACGACGAGATCGGCGTCCCCGAGATCCGCCGCCGGACGCGTCGTCGTGACGCCGATCGCGCGCATGCCGGCTGCCTTGGCAGCTTGCAGGCCCGCCGGCGCGTCTTCGATCACCACGCATTGCGACGGTGCGACCTCGACGCGTTGCGAGGCGACCAGAAAGCCTTCCGGATCCGGCTTCCCGCGCGATGCGTCCTCCTCCGCCACGAGGGCTTCGAACCGGGCGCCAATGCCCAGCGTGGCGAGGATCATGTCGAGATTCGCTCGCGGCGTGGACGTAACGACGGCCTTGGCCACTGCCTGCTCATCCAGGAAGTCCAGCAGTTCGTTTACGCCCGGCAGCAGCATCAGGTTGCCGCGCGCCGACCGCCGGAAGATCTCCTCCTTGCGCGCAGCAAGCTCCGCCAGTCTCTCCGGCTCGATGTCTTCGATCAGTCCGCCGATGATCGCGTCGTTGCGCAGGCCGAACGTGCGATGGAAATAGTCCGCCGCCGCGTGCGGAGCGTGCTCGCGCGCGAACGCCGTCCAGGCCGAGAGATGATGCTCCCGGCTGTCGACGATCACGCCATCGAGGTCGAAGAGGACGGCAGCGCCAGCGCTACCCGGCACGAGCGACGACTGCGAGGCGGAAGCGACGGTCGTAGTACCCGTCTGCGTACGCGTCGCAGCACTGCCGGCAGGCCACCTTGTCGCGGCGCATGCGCACGTAGCGGCGGCGGCAGTGCGGACAGATCATGTACCAGCCGCGCCGGTTCGATCGCTCCTTGTGCGCAAACGGCGGGCACGTCACGGTGATCCGCTGGTCCAACTCGTGTGCGATCAGCCGGAACTCCGGCCCGTGGGGCGCTGTCTTAATGCCGTAGCGCCACCGGGCCGCCCAGTGCGCCAGTTCGTGCTTCAGCACCAGCAGCGTCTCGTCGATGCCGTGGTCGCGATGATACAGCGTCGCGATGCGGATCTCGCCGGTGTCGGGGTAGCACCGCCCCGCGCTCGACGTCATGCGATTGCTCAGTTCGATCGTCGGGTAAGGCGCGCGCGGCATCGCCAGGATATCCCGGAAGTGCTGACGGACGAGGCGGTCCATGGCGTCCTGCAGTTCGGCCTGGAGCCAAAACTCCGGGCCGCCCAGCGGCAGCATGTAGCCTTCGCCGTTCAGCGCATCGGTCAGTGATCGATTAACCACGATGCCCTCGAATCACCCGGGGAATCATGCTGCCACGGCCTCTTCTGTACTCTGATTGTCGGAATGCAGCCACGGTTCGCCATACCGGGGTGGGGCCCCTTTTGGCCTTCCTTACGACCCCTCGGCTGCGTGCCCCATCTTACATCGGGCGGGGTCGTTATGTGCGGTCAAACGTGGTCCGGAAGAAGGCAATTGTGCCCTCCCCGGCGAAATTTCGCGCGCCCTTTGTCAACGCCCGCCGATCCGCATATGGCGCCGTCTTCCGGTCATCCGATCGTTCTATCGCCGACGACACGGGACAGGCCTCATTACCGGTAGTCGGGCGCACCCGGCTCGGTCGTTATGAGAACGTATGTTCTCATCTTTGAGGGTCGTCGCAAGCCCTTGCCGGTCGCGCCTCAAGCTGCGCCGTCAGAACGACGCCGGCACGGCGACACGCGCGCACGCTTCATCGAAAGTAAGCGCACATCGCAACGCTTCCGCCGCCATCTGCCGTGCGTGGGGCAGACGCGACGCGGCCGCAATATCGCGACCGCACTGCGTAAGGTCGTCGAGCGTGCAAGGGCGTGGTGCACGCGATGCTCTGCTCGACGGAGCGTCGGGCTCGCGTCACCGCAATTGCGCTCATATCATCGGCTTCCTAGACTGCCCGCATGGTCGAACCTGCGAACCCGGGCGCTGAGCGCGACGTCCCGTTCGAGACATCGTCCGGGCGCCCCGTGAAGCCGGTCTACAAGCCCGAGGATCTCGGCGGCTTCGACTACCTGGGCGAACTCGGATTCCCCGGCGAGTATCCCTACACGCGCGGCGTCCAGCCGACGATGTACCGCGGGCGCTTCTGGACCATGCGCCAGTACGCCGGCTTCTCCGATGCCGAGGAATCGAACCGTCGCTACAGGTACCTGCTGTCGCAGGGGCAGACCGGGCTCTCCGTCGCCTTCGACCTGCCGACGCAGATCGGCTACGACCCCGACGACCTCATGGCCGAGGGCGAAGTCGGCAAGGTCGGCGTGTCGATCGCCTCGATCGAGGACATGGAGACGCTGTTCAAGGACATCCCGCTCGAGACGGTGACGACGTCGATGACGATCAACGCGACGGCGTCGGTACTCCTCGCGCTGTACGTCGCCGTCGCGAAGAAGCAGGGCGCCGACCTCTCGAAAGTCGGCGGCACGACCCAGAACGACATACTCAAGGAGTACATCGCCCGCGGCACCTACATCTTCCCGCCGCGCCCGTCCATGCGCCTGATCACGGACATCTTCGCCTGGTGCAGCGAGAATCTGCCGCAGTGGAACACGATCAGCATCAGCGGCTACCACATGCGCGAGGCCGGCTGCACGGCGGCGCAGGAAGTCGGCTTTACGATTGCCGATGCCATCCAGTACACGCAGGCGGCCCTCGACCGCGGCCTGAAGATCGATGACTTCGCGCCGCGGCTGGCGTTCTTCTTCGCCTGTCACAGCAACTTCCTGGAGGAGATCGCGAAGTTCCGCGCGGCGCGCCGTATCTGGGCCCGCGTCGTGAAGGAGCGTTTCGGCGCGAAGGACCCGCGTTCGGGCATGCTGCGCTTTCACACCCAGACCGGCGGCGCGACGCTCACGGCGCAGCAGCCCATCATGAACCTCGTCCGCACGGCGCTGCAGGGCATGTCGGCCGTGCTGGGCGGCACGCAGTCGCTGCACACGAACAGCTACGACGAAGCGCTGTCGCTACCGAGCCAGCACGCGGCAGAACTGGCACTGCGCACACAGCAGATCATCGCGTACGAGACCGGCGTCGGCGACACGGTCGACCCGGTCGCGGGCTCGTGGTACATCGAGCATCTCACGGACGAAGTCGAGCAGGACGCGCTGGATTACGTGAGGCGCATCGATGACATGGGCGGGGCGCTGGCGGCCGTCGAGACGGGCTTCCAGGCGAACGAGATCCACGAGAACGCGTTTCGCATTCAGCGCGACATCGAAGCGCGGCGCAAGATCGTCGTTGGCGTCAACGAATACGTCGATGAAGAGATGCCGCACGATGGCCTGCACAAGCACGACCCGACCGTCGGCCAGCGGCGAGCGGCGCAGATGAAGCGCCTGCGCGCCGGCCGCGACGCAACGGCCGCCAGCGCCTCGCTCAAGCGCCTCGAAGACGGTGCGCGCGGCGACGCGAACATGATCCCGCTGATGGTCGAGTGCGTGGAGAACTACGTGACGCTCGGCGAGATCTGCCGCACGTTGCGCGGCGCCTGGGGCGAGCAGCGCGAACGCCTCGCGCTCTAGTCGCGCTCCAGTGTTTGCAGCCAGACACCCTCCGCGTCGAATCGCAACGTGCCGCCCGCAATCGTCATGAACGACGCGATCACGATGTCTCCCTGATCGACCATGACTCGCACCGGCTCGCCCAGGAACGGGCGCACGACGTCATCGGAGATCCGGTAGCGAGCGCATTCGACGCGCGCGTAGACGATCTCTCGCGTGGTCGTGACGGTGAGCACGTCACCGTCGCAACGGAGCGTGTAGAAGATGTGCTGCTCGCTGACAGGCGTGCCGGCCGGCGGCGTGGCGTCGCCGAGCAGCAGGTCCGTGGTGACTAAATTGGCGTCGAGCGGAACTCGCGCCGGCCGCCGGGGCGGGGCGACGGACGTCGCCTCCGGCGTCACAGCCGGGGCGTCATGCTCGCCGGGACGCATCGTCAGGGCGGCCGTGACGGTCACCGTGACGACCACCATCGACCAGAAGGCGAACAGGATCGCCATGGTGAGAACCCAGAGCCGGGGCCAGAGAGCGTCGGTCACCTGATATGCCTCCACAAGAAGGATCGGTGATCGCGGCCGGTTGTATCAGTAACAGACTCCCGGCAGGGCAGGCTGAACAGCGGCGCCTCCTGGCGCTGTCAAGCTAGGAAGCTGAAGGAGCTACGTCCCACGGCGCGGGATGACGATAACCGCGACCGCGAGTACCCCGAGGACGACCGCCGCGGCGAGCAACGCGATCTCCCTGGTGTCATCGCCCGTTCCCGTCTCCGGGAGAGTGACGCCACTAGCTTGCGTCGCCGCCGGGACGACGGTAGGCGCCGCCGGGATGGGAGTCGCTGCCGGCGCAGGCGTTGCAGTTGCGAGCAGCGGCGCCGTGCAGACATCTGCCGCGCCATCGCCGTCTTCGTCGCGCGTCAGGTAAAGCATCGTCGTCGCCAGCATCGCCTTCGTCACGCTCGTCGCGAACGGCATGTCGAGCGTCTCGATCGTGTCCGACGGCTCGTGGTAATTCGGGTTTCGGAAGTTCGCGGTGTCTGTCACGAGCAGCGCCTGGTAGCCAGCGTCCCAGAACGGCGCGTGGTCGCTGCGACGCGTGTCCGGCGATGACTCGCCGTTGCCCGCCGCGGCGAGCGTCACGATCGGCAGGTCCGGCACGTACGACTTCGCCTGCTCGACGGCCTCCAGCAGCGGCGCCGACGCTTCGTTGCCGAGCACCAGGATGAACTCCGAGCCGCTCGCTTCGTCCGTGTAGCCGATCATCTCGAGCGAGAACATGCCGACGACCTCGGCGTCCGCCGCGGCGAAGTCGCCGGCCATCTTGCGGCTGCCGATCAACCCCAGTTCCTCCAGCGTGAAGCCCGTGAAATACACGCTCGCCGGCAGGTCGACGTCCGCCAGTACCCGCGCAATCTCCAGCATGCCGGCCGTGCCGCTGGCATCATCGTCGGCGCCCGGCGACTCCGGCACCGAGTCGTAGTGACCGCCGACGACGAAGATCCGGTCGGCGCACTCGCTGCCTGCCTTCACACCGATGACGTTCGGCGATACGATGGCGCCGAGTTCGTCGTCCTCGAACTCCACGTCCTGCAGGACGACCTCAAGGCCATAGCCCTCGAGCTGCGACTGCACGTAGTCAGCGGTAGCGTCGAGCTGGTCGATCTCATCCTCGAGCGCGCTTCGGGGCTCCGCCATCTCTTCGATATGCGCGAAGAGGCGTGCCTGCTCGACGTCCGCCACGACCGCGGCGACGTCAGGATCGGTCTGTTGGCCCAGGGCGGAGGTGGCGGTGACGGCGGAGATTAGCGTGATAAACACCGCGGCAGACGTGAGGTAGCGCTTCATGTGTGCGATGTTGCACTGGAGCGGCTCCGTATGTCCAGCTTCCACCATTCCGCGAGGCTCGCTATAACGCCTGCGCGGAGGACAGTCAGAGTGAACATCGGCGGCAACTTCTTCGAGGACCTGGGGCCGGGGCAATTGCTGCGCAATCCCGTGCCGCGCACGATCACGCCCGGCGATGTCGCGCTCTACATCGCGCTCACCGGTGATCGCAATCCGCTGTACTGCTCCGACACGTTCGCGCAGAGCCTCGGCTTTGAGCGTTCGCCGGTCGCCGACCTGCTCGTATTTCACATCGTCTTCGGGCGCGCCGTTGGCGAGATCTCGCTCAACTCGCCCGGCAATCTCGGCTACGCGGACCTGCGCTTCGTGCGCCCCGTGTACACCGGCGACACGCTGCGCGCCGAGACGGAAACACTCGGCTGGCGCGAGACGTCGAAGGGCGACACCGGCGTCGTATGGGTGAAGACCGTCGGCTTCAATCAGCGCGACGAGGTCGTGCTTCAGTTCTATCGCTGGGTCATGGTGAACAAGCGTGATCCCGCCACCCCGACCAATGCCGATGACGCGCCCGAAATGCCCGCCGAGGCATCACTCGATCACGTGAGCTTTCCCCGGATTGAACGCTTCGACGCGGTCGCCACGGGCAGCAGTGCAGCTTGGGAGGACTATGCGCCCGGTCAGCGCATCGCGCATCCGCAGGGCATGACGCTCGAAGAGACGGAGCATCAGCTCGCGACGCGGCTGTATCAGAACAGCGCGCGCGTGCACTTCAACCAGCATCAGCAGAGCGCATCGCGCCACGGCCGGCGCATCGTCTACGGCGGCCACGTGATCTCCGTAGCGCACGCGCTGTCGTTCGACGGGTTAGAGAACGTGCTGGGCATGGCGGCGTGGAACGGCGGCTCGCACACGGCGCCGACCTTTGCCGGCGACACGCTGTTCGCCTGGACCGACGTGCTCGACCGCATCGACCTCGGCCGCGACGACATCGGCGCCCTGCGGCTGCGTCTGGTCGGCGTGAAGAACGTCGACCCATCGCGCGAGGACGTGCCGCTCCGCGTCAAGGACGACGCAGGCCGCGAGCGCTACGCGGAGCACGTCGTGCTGGATTTGGACTACGTCGCCCTGCTGCCGAAGAAACGGACTTTCGTTCCGTCATTCTGAGCGAAGCGAAGAATCTCGAATTCGCGCCGCAGACGGCGTGTAGCAGACGACTAGCGTGACCATGAGACGATTTCACGTCTACATCATGACCAACCGACCGGGTGGGCGCCTGTACACAGGGGTGACAAACGGAATCGAGCGTCGTGTGTCCGAACACAAGCACAAGGCGACCTCGGGATTCACCGCCCGATATACCCTGGACAAGCTGGTATTCGCGGAGGCCGCTGATAGCGCGATGGCGGCGATCCAGCGCGAGAAGGCAAATCAAGGGTTGGTTGCGGAGCAAGAAGATCGAACTGATCGAGTCGCTGAACCCCGGCTGGGAAGATCTTGCGAAGGACTGGTTCGCGGACGAGGGCGAAGGCCGGTGACTCGTCGGCTCGTGCGCTTCACGACAGGATTCTTCGCTGCGCTCAGAATGACCTGAAGATGAACATAAGCCCGGATCAACGTATGCTGTGCCCGTTGCGCCATGCGCTGGAGCCTCGAAGACCTAAGGCTGTGCGATGACCTCCCAGGCCTCTACGAAAACGCTCGCCGCCGCCAGGCAGCTTGCTGAAGCCGCGGCGAGCCTCTCCGAAGCCGCAATCGCGCGCGCCGCCGCCCTCACCGACGCCGGCGGAAGGATCGATGACCACCAGGTGCTGTGCGAGCGCCTCGCGCTGATTGCCACAGAGGCGCGGGCGGCGCAAGAGCTTGTCGCGTACGCCGAGCAGCTCGCATCCGGCGGGAAGGCCGATGCACTCTCGGAGGACGAAGCACTGGCCTATGCGGCCGACGTCGTCAACCGCTTCCTCGCGATCCAGCACGCGCATCCGGACGACTTTGCTGATGCTCCGCTCGTGGGCGATGCGCTTCGCGCGCTCCTACGCGATGGCCTCGACGACGCGCGCATCTGCGCCATCGGTGCGCGCGTGATCGAGGCGCGAGGCGTCAACGGCTCCGACCTGTTCGACGACGGCGCAACACAGACGCGTGGCTTCGCGCGCCAGTTCGCGAAAGGCGAGTTGCTGCGGGAAGAGGACGGCATCGCGATCGCTGACCTCGTACACCGCGACGATCTGCTCGTGCCGGAGGCGTGGATCAAGCAGTTCTCCGAACTAGGCTTCTTCGGCAGCTCCGTGCCCGATGAGTACGGCGGCACCGAGATGGGCTACCTCACCATGATCGTGCTCACCGAGGAGCTGTCGGCAGCATCATTGATCGCCGGCAGCCTGCTCACGCGTTCCGAGATCCTGTCGCGCGCTCTGCTCGAAGGCGGCACGAACGAGCAGAAGCGCGCCTGGCTCCCGAAACTCGCGTCGGGGGAAGTGCTCGTCGGCATCTCGGTCACCGAGCCGGACGTCGGCTCCGACGTCGCCTCGGTGCAGTGCAAGGCAACGCCCGGTGAGCGCGACGGCAAGCCGGGGTGGCTGCTGAACGGCGCCAAGGCGTGGTGTACGTTCGCCGGTCGCGCGAACGTGCTGGCGCTGCTCGCGCGCACCGATCCCGATATGAGCAAGGGCCACGCGGGCCTCTCGCTGTTCATCGTGCCGAAAGAGACGTTCGACGGGCACAAGTTCGAGTATCGTCAGCCCGAGGGCGGACTGCTCACCGGCGAAGCGATCCCGACGCCGGGCTATCGCGGCATGCACTCCTACATCCTCAATCTCGAGGACTACTTCGTGCCCGCCGAAAACCTCGTCGGCGGCGAGCAGGGGGAGGGCCGCGGTTTCTATCTCACGCTCGGCGGTTTTGCGATCGGCCGCCTGCAGACCGGAGGGCGCGCGCTCGGCGTGGCGCAGGCGGCGCTCGAGAAGGCGTGCAACTACACGACGCAGCGCGCACAGTTCGGAAAGCCGATCAGCGAGTACCAGTTGACACGGCACAAGATCGGTTCCATGGCCATGCGCATCGCGGCGGCGCGGCAACTCACGTACGCCGTCGCGCGCGGCACCGACCCGAAGGGCCGCGCGCCGCTCGGGCCGGCCATGGCGAAGCTCTTCGCGTCGGATGTCGCGGTCGCCGTGACGCAGGAAGCGCAACTGCTGCACGGCGGCTGGGGTTATGCGGAGGAAGATCGCATCAGCCGCTACGTCGCCGATGCGCAGGTGCTGCCGATCTTCGAGGGCGTGAAGGCAACGCTCGAGCTGAAAGTGATCGCGCGCGCCCTCGTCGCGCGGCACTGATCGAACGCCAAACAGGGGAGGGCCGTCGACGATGTACGTCATGCAAAAGCTCAACCGCTTCGTCATTCCGCGGACTGAGCTCACTTATCCGGCGCACACGTTGAAGATGAACGAGAAGGCGGCGCAGGCGCCCGTCGACCACGTTATGCCGGACTTCGAGGACGCATGCCCGTACGACTTCAAGGGCGACCCCAGCCGCAGCACGCTCGTCGAGGCGCTGAATACGTTCGATTTCGGCGGCAAGGTCATCGCGATCCGCCCTAACAACATCCGCTCGAAGTACTTCCTCGGCGATATTCAGGCGATCATGCTGGGCGCGCCCGACCGCTTCCACGGCATCATCCTGCCGAAGACCGAGACGCCCGAAGACATCGTGCACCTCTCGCGGCTGCTCGACGCGCTCGAAGATCAGGGCGGCTGGACGACGCACGTCCAGATCGAAGCTCTCATCGAAACGCCGCTGGCCGTCGTGAACGCGTACAAGATCGCGACGTCCTCGCAGCGCATGGCGGGCCTCATCTTCGGCATCGCCGACTTCAGCGCGTCGATGGGCGTGCGCGAGATGATCGACAACCAGAACCAGAACTTCCATTACGCCAAGCAGGCCACCGTCGTCGCCGCGAAAGCGGCCGGCCTCCACGCCGTCGACAACGCGTTTCTGCGCCTCGTGCGCCCCGATACGCAGGCGGACGAAGCGCAGAAAATCTATGCGCAACTCCGCAAGAAGAACGAGGAGTCGCGCGACCTCGGCATGGATGGCACGTGGGTGATTCACCCGCAGCAGGCCGACGTCGCGAACGCAGTGTTCACGCCGAGCGACGAGCAGATCGAAGCAACCAAGCGCTCGCTCGAGGTATACCACCGTCTCGGCGGCGGATCGATCGCCGACCCCGAGACCGGCGAGTTCTACGACGAGGCGACGACCAAGGGCATGCTGATGCAGCTCGCCAAGGCAGCGCAGGGCGGCAAGGTGTCGTATGACTACCTCTCGGAGCTTTCCGCCAAGTCGAAGGAAGTCTCCGGCTACGACATCCTCGAGGTGATGGGCCAGGTAGCGTGATCGAACGTCGGGCATCCGCAAGAGAGCGCCGGCTCCGTGCCATCGACGCTCCGCGCGCGTAGTGACAGCAAAGGCCTGAGGAAGCGGAGGCAATGTGATCGAGAAGAAGCTACACAACCCATGGACGTGGCAGGATAACCTCGGTTTCGCGCAGGCCGTAGAGATCAGCGGCCACAAGCGAGTCGTGCGGTGCGCTGGCCAGACCTCGGTCGACGCCGACGGCGCACCGATGCATGAAGGCGACATGGCCGCGCAAATCGGCCAGGCGCTCAACAACCTGGAGACCGTCCTCAAGAGCGCCGGCATGACCTTCGCCAATATCGCTCGGCTCAACATCTACACGACCGACGTCGACCTGTTCCTCGCGTCCTATGGCGCAATGATCGAGCGCCTCGCCGGCAACAGGGCTGCGAGCACGCTGCTCGGGGTGGCGCGGCTGGCGTTCCCGCCGCTGATGGTCGAGATCGAGGCGACGGCCGTCGAGTAGCGTCGGCTATCATGCAGCGATGAAGAAAGTAATCCTCCTCGGTGCGCTGGCCGTGCTTTCGAGCGCGTCTATCCTGGCCGGGCTGCGGCACGCGTTCGGGAATCGCGATAAAGGCGAGCGCGAACCCCTCGACCCGCGCGAGGCGGAGCGCCAGCGGATCCGCAAAGCGCTCGGCGACGTTGGCAGCCCGCTTGACCTCAGTGAGTGGCCAGAGCATCTGCGTCCCCGACCGGACACGCCCGATCGGGACACCCTGCGCAACTCTCTTCCCCGAAGCGAGCGTCCGGTTTGGATGGACCTCCGTGAGGAGCGCGATGCAGGTCCTTAGATAGGTGCCATCCGACTTCTGGGATACGAGCGCCCTCGCCAAGCTATACGTTCCCGAGTTGGGATCGCGCTGGGCGGCTCTGCGTGTTCGTGAGTATGATGCCGTCATCTCGGCACTTACAATTGTTGAAATCGCTTCCGTCCTGCGGCGAAGACACACTCAAGGCTTGCTGACCGCACCTGCGCTCGATGAGCTTCACCGCAGATTCGTCGGTGATGCTTCGACGTTCAATGCGGTTGCTATCGATGATGCGCATCACCAGGGCCAGCCAGTTGATGCTCCGCGGAGGCACAGGCGGGCGCGTACGATCTTCCGATGCCATTCAGCTCGCCACCGCCCGCTGGTGGTTCGAAAAGTTAGGTGCCCTTAACATTGAGCCCGGCGCGGCGCGTTCGTAGTGGCCGATCGGCCGCTGCGCGACGCCGCACTCGCGTTGGGCTTGGCCATCGAAAACCCCGAGGATCACGAATGAGATTCTACGAGTACGAAGCCAAGACGCTGCTCGCGAAAAGCGGCGTCCCCGTCTCGCAAGGCGGCCTGGCGACCACGCCCGACGAAGCCGCAGACATAGCCACCAGCGTCGGCGGCGAGGTGGTGTTGAAGTCGCAGGTGCTGAGCGGCGGCCGCATGAAAGCCGGCGGCGTCAAGTTCGTCTCGTCGCCCGACGAGGCGCGCCAGGCGGCTGACGCGATCCTGAAGCTCGAGATCAACGGCCAGCAAGCGCGCGGCGTGCTCGTCGAGAAGAAGTCGCCCGTGAAGAAGGAGTACTACGCCGGCGTCATCTACGACGCCATCGCCAAATTGCCCGTCGCGATCTTCAGCGACATGGGCGGCATCGACATCGAAGAGGTGGCGGAGACGCACCCGGATCACGTCGCGCGCGTCCACTTCTCGACGTTCGAGCCGTTCCAGGAATTCAAGATGAAAGAACTGGTGTCGTCCCTCGGCATCAGCGGCAACGAATTGACGGCCCTCACGCGCATCTGCACGGGATTGGCGAAGACGTTCCTGAAGTACGGCCTCACCCTCGCCGAAGTGAACCCGCTGGCCCAGCTCGAGGACGGCACGTTCATCGCGCTCGACTCCCACATGGATATGGAAGAAGAGGCGCGCGACCAGCAAAAGGCGATCCTCGCCGAACTGGGCATCGGCAACGAGGAGACGAGGCAGGCGCGCCCGCCGACGCCCTTCGAGATCCGCGGCGCCGAGGTCGATGCGTCGGACTATCGCGGCGTCGCCGGCCGTGTCGTTGAATTCGAAGGCAACCTGGGGTGCGTCATCGGCGCTGGCGGCGGCAGCCTCACTATCTTTGACGCGCTGCGCAAGCATGGTGGCAAGCCGGCGAATTACTGCGAGATCGGCGGCAACCCGAGCGTGAAGAAAGCCGCCGAACTGACCAAGCTCATCCTCAGCAAGCCCGGCGTCAGCAAGATCTGCGTGATCATGAACGTCGTCAGCAACACGCGCGTCGATATCGTCGCGCGCGGCGTGATCAAGGGCGTCGTCGAGAGCGGCTATGACCCGGCAGAGAGGATCGCCATCTTTCGCATCCCCGGATCGTGGGAGGACGAAGGCTACAAGATCCTCAAAAAGTACGGCGTCGAGTACGCCGACCGCACCGTGCCCATGTCCGAGGCGGCGCGCCGCGCGGTGGAGAAGGTGCGAGCGTAGGCGAGCATGAGCATCCTGATCGACGAGAACACGACCTTCATCATCCAGGGGATCACCGGCCGCGAAGCCGTGAACATGGCGCGCGAGTGCCTCGACTACGGATCGAATCTCGTCGGCGGCGTGACGCCGGGTCGCGGCGGCCGCGACGTGCACGGTGTGCCGGTGTACGACACCGTCAAGGAGATCACATCACGCCAACGCGTCGACGCGTCGGTGATCTCGGTGCCGCCGGCGTTCGTGCGCGATGCCGCGTTCGAAGCGATCGAGAACGGCATCAAGCTGATCGTCATCGTCACGGAGCGCATCCCGCGCCTCGAAGTGGCGCAACTGCTCGAAGTGGCGCGTCGCCACCACGCGCGGGTGATCGGTCCCAACTGCCTGGGCGTGCTGTCGCCCGGTAAGTCGCGCGTCGGTGGCATGGGCGGCGCGGCGGTCGCGGCGCGGCGCGCCTACCAGCCGGGCCCGATCGGCATCCTGTCACGCTCCGGCGGCATGACGACGGAGATCGCCAACACGCTGACCGCCGCCGGTCTCGGGCAGAGCACCGCCGTCAGCATCGGCGGCGATGCCATCGTGGGATCGTCCTACGCCGAACTGATGCCGCTGTTCGAGGCCGATCCCGATACGAAGGCGATCGTCATCTACTCCGAGCCCGGCGGCCCCATGGAGGCGCAGCTCGCGAAGTACGTGAAAGACAACAACTCGCGTCTGCCGATCGTCGCGTTCATGGCGGGACGCTTTATCGACGAAATGCCCGGCATGCGCTTCGGCCACGCCGGCACGATCGTCGAAGGCAAGGCCGACACGACGTCGGAGAAGATCGCCCGGATGCTCGACGCCGGCATCTCCGTCGCCGAGGAGATCCAGGACATACCGGACATGGTGAAGCAGCGACTGTCGGGGGTGCGCTAGATGGCGTCGAACGGTTCCGGCATGTTCATCCGGGTCGAAGTCGACGAGCCGCTCGCGTCGGATGCGGCGGCGGCGCAGCAACTCGCGGGCGTCTGCCCCGTTGACATTTACGCGGCGACCAACGGCCACGTCGAGATCGTCGAAGATAACCTCGACGAGTGCATCCTCTGCGGCCTCTGCCTCGAAGTCGGTCCGCAAGGCGCCGTGCGCGTCATCAAGCTGTACGACAACAACGCGCTGTTGACGAAAGCGTAACGACGTACATCGCACCCGCCCCCAGCAGCGATGTTGGATTGCGGATGCGCGAACCGGTTTAGGCAGCCTCGCGCCAAGCGCCAGTTCCCCTAGTATTGAGCACCATGGATCAGGACGCCGTCGCCGATGCGCCCGTGGCCGGAGAGGACGCCCCCGCAGCCGTGGCCACGCCTGCCGCGCTGCGCCCCTCGATCAGGCAGTACGGGATGCGGCCGCTCGTGATCCTCTTCATCCTCAACGGAGTCGACGAGTTCGATCGCGCAGTGCTTACCATCGCGCTCGACGACATTCGTCTGCACTTTGGGCTCTCGGACTTCACCGTCGGGCTACTGCCGCTTGCGGTCATCTTCATCACCGGCATCCTCTCGCTCCCGGTCGGAAATTGGGCCGATCACTACAGCCGCACGAAGATCCTTGCGGTCGGCGCGCTGGTGTGGGGAAGCGCCGGTCTCTTCGCGGCGGGCTCGCGCTCGTTCCTGCAACTCTTTTTCACGCGCGCGTTGCTGGGCGTTGGTCAGGGCACGATCGGCCCCACGCACCTGAGCCTCCTTTCGGACTACTACCCGCAGCACGTGCGTGGTCGCGTCATGAACTACTGGCGCTCGGCGAACGCCTTCGGTTCGATCGTGGGCGCGGTCGTTGGCGCCGGCATTGTCGCGGCGGTCGGCTGGCGCTGGGGATTCGCGGCCGCGGCGGTACCGGGTTTGCTCTTCGGACTCGTGGCGCTGACGCTGCGCGAGCCGAAGCGCGGTCAGGCCGAGTTGGACGAGGCCATCGTCGATAATCCAATGCTTGCCGGGTTCCTGCGCGAGCCAACTGACCGGAAGGGCTTCTTCGAGAGCCTGGGCACGATCCTCGCGACACGCACGCTCCGCTACATGATCCTGGCCAACGCGGCGATCGGCTTCACGCTGATCGGCGTTATCGTGTGGCTGCCGACGCTATTCGAGCGGCGGTACGGATTCGAGACGGAGGAGGCGGGCGCGATGTTCGGCGCGCTCGCGATCGCCGCGTTCCTTGGCCAGTGGTTTGCCGGCCCCTACGCCGACAACCGGCTGCATCGCGGCCTGGGCTATCTCGGACGCATGGGAGCGCTGTCCGTCGTCGTCCTTCTCGTGACGTGGACCGTGGCGTTCGCCATCCCGTACGCGCCAGTCACGCTGGCGATGCTGCTCGTCGGCGGCTTTGTCGCGTCCGTGACGTCGGGCGGACTCATTCCGATCGTCGCTGCGTGCTCGTCGCCGCGCATACGCAGTCAGTCGTTCGCCGCGTTCGGCCTGTCGCTCTCAGTGCTCGGCGCAGCCATGGCGCCGCTCGCGGTGGGCGGCGTATCGGAGCTGTTCCAGATGCGCGGCGTGGACGACGGCGACGCGCTGCGCTACTCGATGCTGCTGGCCACGGTCACCGTCGCGAGCGTCGGCGCGTGGTGGGTGTACGAGGCGAGCCGCAGCGCCGAAGACGACGCACGCCGCGCGGTCACCGAGTTTCTCGCCGAGAGCACCGGCGGCGGTGCGGCGGCGACGGACGGAACGCCGCAGGCCTGACGTCTGGAGGTTCTAGGCACCGACGCCGGTGGGGGAGTAATTCTGAAGACGACACGATACTTTGAAGAGCAGGTGCTGCGTAAACGGCCGTACTTGCGGCGGGAATGGTGTGAGCAGGTTCTCAACCGCCCGCTTCAGAAAGGAGGTTCAGCCCGATGGGCGAGTCCGCTACTGGGGTATGATTAGCGAGTTGGATGGGCGGACACTCCGGGTGGTGACGCTTGAAGACGGAGAGACCGTACATAACGCGTTCCCTGATCGCGGATTCAAACCACCAAGCGAGGCAGCAGAGTGAGGCTTCACTACTACGCAGAGACGGATTCGCTCTACATCGACCTCAGTTCGAAGCCCAGCAAGGAGTCGAACGAAATCGCGGACGGTATCGTCATTGACTTTGACGAAGACGGCAAGGTCGTTGGCATCGACATCGACCGTGCTTCGCGGATCTTGGATCTCAAGAAGCTGGAGATTGAGGGACTGCCTCTCGCAGCCACCTCTTAGCACTTGACAGCCCGACCGACTGACGGACTGAAAGACTGACCGACTGACGCCTAAATAAACACCGGGATCGGCTTCTTCTCTCGCTCTGCCACGCCGTCCGCGATCGCCGCTTCCGCTACTGCCTTCGCGACGTTCTTGAACACCGTCGGGTGAAACACGCTCGGGATGATGTATTCCGAGCTTAGTTCGTTCTTGCCGACCGCGGCCGCGATCGCCTCGGCGGCCTTCACCTTCATGTTCTCGGTGATGTGGCGCGCGCGCACGTCGAGCACGCCGCGGAACAGGCCGGGGAAGCACAGCACGTTGTTGATCTGGTTCGGGAAGTCCGAACGCCCCGTCGCCATCACGGCCACGTGCGGCCCCGCGATCTCCGGCCGAATCTCCGGATCCGGGTTCGCCATCGCCATCACGATCGGATCGCGGCTCATCTTCTTCAGGTCGTCGACGGTGATCATGTTCGGACCCGCCAGCCCGAGAAACAGGTCGGCGTCCTCCATCGCGTCGCTGACCGAGCCGCTCACGCCTTCGAGGTTCGTGTTGTCCGCGAACCACTCCTTCATGAAGTTCATGCCCTCGGTGCGGCCCTTGTAGATAATCCCCGTCCGGTCGCAGCCTATGATGTTCTTCACGCCGGCCGACATCAGGATCTTCGAGCACGCCACGCCCGCAGCGCCGACGCCCAACACGACGACCTTGATATCCGTCATGTTCTTCTTCACGATGCACAGTGCGTTCAGCGCCGCCGCCAGCACCACGACCGCCGTGCCGTGCTGGTCGTCGTGGAATACCGGAATGTCCAGTTCGGCCTTAAGGCGCTCCTCGATGTAGAAGCAGCGCGGCGCCGAGATATCCTCCAGGTTGATGCCCCCGAACCCGGGCGCAATCGCCTTCACGATCGCGACGATCTCGTCCTGATCCTTCGTGTCGAGGCAGATCGGCCACGCATCGACGCCGCCAAACGCCTTGAAGAGCATCGCCTTGCCTTCCATCACGGGCATCGCCGCTAATGGACCGAGGTCGCCGAGCCCGAGAATGGCGGTGCCGTCGCTGACGACGGCCACCGTGTTGCCCTTGATGGTCATCGAATAAGCGGCTTCCGGATCCTTATCGATCGCAAGGCACACGCGCGCGACGCCAGGTGTGTAGACCACGGACAGGTCGCGGCGGCTCGCCACCGGCACCTTGTTCGAAATCTCGATCTTGCCGCCGCGGTGGCTCAGGAACACCCGGTCCGAGACGCTCTTTATTGACACGCCCTTGATCTTCTTGACCTGGTCCACGATCTCGACCGCGTGCTCGCTGTCGCGTGCCTGCACGCTGATTTCGCGCACGATCGAGGTGCCCGTCGTCCGAATCACGTCAATATCGCCGAGATTCCCGCCGCAGTCGCCTACGGCCGCTGCGATCTGCGCCAGCATGCCCGGCTTATTGGGATACTGTGCCTGGAAGCTAAACGTGTACGACGCCGTGGGGACGTCGGCTGCGTGGCTGCCATTTCTGCTGCGGGCCATCTCGATGTTCCTCTCTCTGGGGCACATGCGTCGGGCAGCCTATTCTATGACTGGCCTGTGGTTATGGCTAGTTGACGATCCTCGCCGGTTCTCGTGCGTTGCTTGCACGTTTTCGCAACGAAGCGTACCGTCAACTGTCGCATCGATAGCAGCGATTGGAGATGTTCATGGCGGAGCCGCAGGCGGGACGCGTGACGGTGGAAGAGGGCGTAGTCTTCGGCACCGGCGGCGGCCGCGATCTGAAATGCGACGTGTACACGCCGCCGCAGCCCGGCCCGCGCCGGCCCGGCGTGCTGCTCGTGCACGGCGGTGGCTGGGTGCGCGGCGACCGTACGCAGTTGCGCGGCTACGGCATCCTGCTCGGGCGCCTCGGCTACGTGTGCGTCGCGACGGAGTACCGCCTGACAGGCGAGGCCAAGTGGCCGGCGCAGCTCCACGACGTCAAGGCGGCGCTGCGGTGGATGCGCGCGAACGCCGAGCGCCTCGGCGTCGATCCGGAGAAGATCGCGGTGTCCGGGAACTCTGCGGGCGCCCATCTTTCGCTGATGATCGCCGGCACGCAAAACATGCCGGCGTTCGAAGGCGACGGCGGTAACGCCGGCGTCAGCACGTCGGTCGCCGCATGCATCGCGTTCTACGCGCCCGTGCGCCTCGCCGAACTCTACGAACGCCGCGCCGATGCGTTTCTTCCCGCACTCTTCGCGCCCGACGCCACGCCGCAGACGATGGCTGGCGCTAGCCCGGATCGCCACGTCGCGAACAACTTTCCGCCGACGCTGCTGATCTCCGGCAACAAGGACCAGACCGTGAATTACCGCGAGAGCGTGCACATGTACCACGCGCTGATCGACGCGGGCGCCCGTGCCGAACTGCACCTCTACGAAGGCGCCCCGCACGCCTTCGACGCGCTACCGGACTTCGGGCGCCAGTGTGCATCGATCATGGCGCTCTTCCTCGACCGCGTGATGACGAACCCGCGCCCCGTCGCCGCGCCGCAGACGACGATGGCCGGGCGCACATGAACGTCACTCAGTGCATCGTCAACATCAACAGCGAGCAGCCGGAAGAACTCAAGCGCTTCTACCGCGACGTCGTCGGCCTGCCGCCGCACCCCGACGTCAACCGCGAGAGCACCTACATTGCCGGCGCGACCGAAGTCGTCATCGATGGCCACAGCGAGGTCCGCGGGCAGGCGCCGCAGCCACAGCGGATCATGATCAACCTGTTCGTCGATGACCTGACGAGCGATCAGCGCCGCCTCGAAGATCAAGGCGTCGCGTTCGTGCGCAGGGAAGGGCGTGAGTATTGGGGCGGCGTCATCTCGACGTTCTGTGATCCCGACGGCAACTATGTGCAGTTGATCGAGTTCCGCCCTGGTTGAGCCTGCGCAGCGTGCTAACCCGAATACGTCCAGCCCAGGTCGTCGTCACGTAGCGGCTTGCCATGACTGATCTGCCCGCCATCGACGACCCGCGCGACGATCAGCGTATGGTCGCCCGTAGGGATGCCGCCTTCCACCTCGCACTCGTACCATGCCAGCGCGTCACGCAGGATCGGACAGCCGGTGCTCATCGTCTTGTGCGGGACGCCGGCGAGCTTGTCGACCATCACCGGTTTGCCCTCGGCCGCCCGGCCGATGATCTTGCCGGGATCAGCAGGCTGCAAGAACGTCGCGACGAGTTCGTGGCTGTTCTCGCCCATGACGTTCACGCTGAACACGCGCTCCTCGCGGATGTTCGCCAGCGTCCGCGCGTCGTTCTCGACGGACAGCGCGACCATGCGCGGCTGGAAGGAGATTTGCATGAGCCAGTGCGCCGCCATGACGTTGAGGCCCATCGGCCCCTTCGAGCCGACGACATACATGCCGTAATTCATCATGTCCAGCGCAGGCTTCGCGTTCGAATCGGGCACTGCCGCTCCCTTCCAGGACGGACACGTCCTCGGATTGTAGCCACGTTGTCACCGTAAGTGCCGTCCGCACTGTGCTTGACAGGATCTCGGCACACCTCGATACTTAGGCACCACCGAAATAATGGCTCGAAGCCAATGAATGGGAGGAGCCATGTCCGACCAAACATCCCCGCCGTCAGCACCAGAAGAACCCAATCTGTTTGACGTGCCGATTTTCTCCGGCGATCCGTTTCCGCTGTTCAAGACACTCCGCGCGACGAACCCCGTTGTGAAGATCGGCGAAGGGTTCTGGGGCGTCACCAAGTACAACGACGTACTCAACATTCTGCGCGATCCCGACACGTTCTCGTCGCGCGTCGACGGGCGTTCCGTGCGCGGCGAAGCGCGTCCGCCCACCATCTTGTTCGATGACCCGCCGATCCACACGCGCATGCGTGGCCTGCTCACGAAGGCCTTCACGCCGCGCGTCGTCGAATTGCAGCGCGAGTTCATTCAGGAAAACTGCGACCGCCTGATCGACGCGATGCTGCTCCAGGAAGAACCGGACTACATCGAAGGTCTGTCGTATCCGCTGCCCGTCGGCGTCATCGCGAGCATGCTCGGCGTCGAAGACGGCGATCTCGCGACCTTCAAGCGCTGGTCCGATGCGATCATCCGCAACATCGGCGTCACGTTGTTCGATCCGGACAACAACGACCTCGAAGAGATCAATCTCGAGTTTGACGCGTACTTCCGCGAGCACATCGCCAGGGTGCGCGAACATCCCACCGACACGTTGTTGAGCGCGCTGGTCCACGCCGAGAGCGCGGAAGAGGGCCGTTTGTCGCTCGAAGATCTTCTCGTCGTGTCGCGCGTGTTGCTCGTGGCGGGGAACGAGACGACGACGGGGCTCATCATCAACTGCGCGCGCGTGCTCGCAGAATTCCCGGACGTGCTCGCTCGATTGAAGGCCGAACCGGAACTCACAGCGAGCTTCATCGAGGAGACGTTGCGCTATTACCCGCCGTTTCCCGCGACGATTCGCCGCACCACGCGCGACGTGGAACTGCGGGGCGTCACGATTCCGCAGGGCGAACGCATCCTGGCGCTGCTCGGTTCGGCGAACCGGGACGAAGAGGCCTTCGATCGCGCGGAGGAGTTCGTCATCGACCGCGACCCGAATCGCCACCTCGGATTCGGCATGGGGATTCACTACTGCCTCGGCGCGCCGCTCGCGCGTCTCGAAGGCCGGATCGCCATGCGCACGCTCATTCCGCGCATCAAGCGCCTTGAGATCATCGAAGAGGGGGAGGGCGGTGCGCTGCGACCGGGCGGCCCCGATTACATGAAGGTGCGCTTCGAGCTGGACGCGGCGGCGGCGCTCGTCTAGCGCGGCGCCAGCGCCCGCAGCATCTCGACGGACTGGCGCGCGCGCTCGTTGGGGTCAGCGGCTGTCGTGATGACGTTGATCACCGGTATCGTCACCCCCGCATCGACGTAGTCCTGCACCTTGCGACGGCACGTCGCCGCGTCTCCGTGTACCAGCAGTTCGTCGATGACGCTGCGCGGGATTGCCGCGGTCGCGGCTTTGCGGTCGCCGGCGCCCCAGGCGTCCCACATCGGCTGCAGCAGCGGACCTCGACCCAGCCATTCGTGGAATGCCGCGTATACGGGCACGTTCAGGTACGCCGCGATCGACCGCCGCCCGATGAAGTCGACCAGCGGCTCTTCCTCCGAAACGCACACGAAGATGCGGCAGGCGACTTCGACCTTCGACGGGTCGCGTCCGGCCTCCTCGGCGCCGCGTCGCGCTTCTGCGACGGCCTTCGGCACGTCGCCCGCCGACAGCCAGTTGATGATCACGCCATCCCCCACCGCTCCGCCCAGGCGCAGCATGCGCTTACGCAGCGCTGCGATGTACAGCGGCGGCGGCGCGACCAGGCGCCGCGACATCCGGAAGCCGTCCGCGCGCACCGTGTCGAGCGTCTCCGTCACCTTCTCGCCGGCAAACGCCTTGGTCAGCACGTTCGCGACGTCCCGCACCTTCCGATACGGAGCCTCGAACGGTACCCCGTTCCACCGCTCGACGATCACCGACGATCCCGACCCGATACCCAGCGCGAAGCGCCCCGGCGCCGCCTCCGCGACGCCCATCGCCGACATCGCCAGCGTCAGCGGTGTGCGTGTATACACGTTCGCGATCGCCGTGCCGAGTTGCATCTTCTCTGTCCAGGATGCGGCGAGCGCGAGCGGCGTAAAGCAGTCAACGCCGTCGATCTCGTACGACCATGCGTCGGTGTAGCCCAGCCGCTCGGCCTCCTGCAGCGCTTCTTTGTGCGCGTGCAGGGGCATGCCGTCGAAGGGGAAAGTAAATCCGTATCTGGCCATGACCGCCATCATCACCGAACCGCTCGCTGCGATCCAGCGGTAGCCCTCGCCGCGCGCTCCGGAGATACTGGTGCATCCGGCGAGCAGCGAAGACAGGGGCCCAAGTGGATATCTACAAGACCATCGTCACCAAGCGAGACACGCGTTCATTCACCGATAAGCCCATTGCCGATGAGACGCTGCGCCGCATCCTGCAGGCCGGGCGCATGGCCGGCAGTTCGAAGAACTCGCAGCCATGCCGCTTCATCGTCATCGACGAGCAGGCCGTGAAGGAAGAGGTCGCCAAGTGCGGCGACTTCGCCGCATGGATCCCCACCGCGCCGCTGCTCATCGCGATCGGTATCCCCGACGAAGGGCCGCGCGGCGAGTACGATGCCGGCCGCGCCTCCCAGAACATGATGGTCGCCGCCTGGGCGGAGCGCGTCAGCTCGTGCCCGGTCACCATGCACCACGTCGACTGCGCGCGCGATGCGCTCGGGATGCCTGCGAACTATCGTCTCGCCGTCGTGCTCGCGTTCGGCTATCGCTCGAAGCCGCAGAAGAGCGTCCCGGAGGCTGCGCGCCGCCCCTTCGACGAGTACGTGCATCGCAACCGCTGGTAGGGCGTGATCATCATCAGCGGCTGCGGCCGTTCCGGCACCAGCGCCGTCGCGCGCTTGTTGTATGACTCCGGCGTCTCCGTCGGACGCGACCTGATCCCGCCCGACGAAGGCAACGCCGAGGGTTACTACGAGGAGCGGGCCGTCGTCGAGCTCAACGACGAGATCGTTCAGACTGCGGGCCTCGGCGCCTTCTTCGCGACGGCTTCGCGCGAGCACATGCTTGCGTGCGCGCGGCCGCTCGTCGAGCGCATGCGCGAGCTTGCTGCGGAAGCGACGCCAGCCTGGAAGGACCCGCGCTTTTGCTGGACGCTCGAAGCCTGGCTGGACGCCTTCGACGCTGCGCCGCGCGTCGTCGTCTGCCTGCGCAATCCTTCCGAAGTCATCGCATCGACCATGCGCTATTTCGGCATGTCCAACGACGACGAGGGCCGGCGCGCCGTGGCACACGTCTGGCGCAGCGAAAACGAACGGCTCCTCGCGATCATCCAGGCCCACGCGCTCGAAGCCACATGCGTCGAGTACGACGATCTGCTCGCTGACCCGGCTGCCGTCGCCGCGCGGCTGGCTGCGTTCATCGGCCAGCCGTTGCGCGCGGCCGGGGTGCGCGCCGATCTGCGACACCATCGCGCCGCCCTGCCCGATGAGTTCGCGAATCTCTACGCCCGCGTCCGGGCTATCGGCGCCTAAGCAGGCTCCGTCTGCGCGTCACCCTCCGGGCGGCGTACCGTCAGCGTCAGCCCCCGCACCGACGTCACTTCGACTGGCGTGCCCTCGGAGATCGGCGCATCCTCGGCGATCGCCTTCCAGCGCTCGCCGTGGATGAACACGAAGCCCTCCGGATTCAAGTACGAACGCGCCAGCGCCCGCTGTCCGATCATCGCTTCGATGCCCATCGAAATGGGCAACTTCCGCATCCGGATGATCGCCATCATCACCATCAGGAAGAACGCGGCGAACACGACGCCCGTGACGACCACGAACCAGCGCGACACCTGGAACTCGGGCTGATCGCTCGTCGTCAGCAGCAGCCCGCCCGCGATCAGCGCGATCGCGCCGCCGATGCCGAATGCCCCAATCCCGGGCGCGATGAAGATTTCTCCGGCGAACAGTGCGAACGCCACCAGTATTAACGCCACGCCCGCCCAGTTCACGGGCAGCGTGCCAAGCGCGAAGAACGCAAGGATCAACATGATGATCCCGAACACGCCCGGCGCGAAGATCCCCGGATTGATCAGTTCGATCAGCAGACCCAGCCCACCAAGACTGAGCAGCAGGAACGCGATGTTCGGGTCGCTGAGTATCAGCAGGAATCGTTCGACGAACGTCATGTCATTCGACACGAGCGGTGCTTCGACGAGACCCGCGAGCGTCACCTCACTGCCGTCAACCTGCACTGTCCTGCCCTCGGCGGTCGTCAGCACCTCCGTCACGTCGCGCGCCACGAAGTCGACCACATTCAGCTTGACGGCTTCGTTCGCCGATACCGCCTCGCTGCTCCGCACCGCGTCCTCGGCCCAGTCGGCATTGCGGCCGCGCTCCTCCGCGATTGCGCGCGCGTACGCGGCGGCATCGTTCTCCACCTTCTCGCCGAGCGTGCCATCGATGTCGCCGCCACCCGCCGCCACCGGGTGCGCCGCGCCGATCCGCGTACTCGGCGCCATCGCGGCCACGTGAGCTGACATGGTGATGAACGTGCCCGCCGACGCCGCCTGCCCGCCTGCCGGCGATACGAACACGATCACTGGCACATCCGACGACTGGATCCGCTTGACGATGTCCTGCATCGAGCTCACCAGGCCGCCCGGCGTATCGAGTTTGATCACGACGGCGCGCGCATCGGTGCGCTCGGCTTCGTCGATACCGCGGTCGATGTACCCGGCCAACACGGGATTCACTTCGGCGTCGGCCGTCAGCACGTGTACCGCTTCGCGCTCGTCGACACTTCTGGCGCACGAGATGAGGAGGCCGGCGAGCAGAAACGTCAGCGCGAACGCCAGGCGCACGCGGCGCGGCGGCAGGTGCAGCGATATCCTGGGCAGAGGCAGCGACATGGTCGTCCCCTTCGCCCGAAATTGTATCGCGAGAGAGCCGAAGTCAGCCGCGCGAGGCCCGAAACGCCCGTAGAGAGATGAATACCCTTCCACCCGCAGTCGCCGATCGCGTTGTCGCCCCGGGAGCACGTTCGATAGAATGCGGCACGTCCCTGCCCGATTGGGCGGGGATTTGCCAGTCTGGGAAACGCCGTGTCGCAGACCGCCGAACGTCAGATTGCCCGCGGCATGCGGGACGTGCTGCCCGATGAGATGGACCGGACGCGGGCCGTCGAATCGGCCTTCGCCGCCACCTGCCGCGCGTGGGGCTACGGCGAAGTCCGCACGCCGGTCATCGAGCCGCTCCACCTCTTCACTGCCGCGGGCACGCTCTCGCCGCAGACGCTCGACCGCATCTACTCGTTCTTGGATTGGGACGGCTGGAGCGGCGAACGCGTCGTCCTGCGCCCCGATTCGACGATCCCCGTCGCGCGCCTGTACGCAGACCGTCTCGCCGGCGCCCGCGCCGCGAAGCTGTTCTACAACCAGAACGTCTTTCGCTTCACCGACGACGGCTCGAGCCGCGAGGAATGGCAATGCGGCGTCGAATTGATCGGCGACACGGGCCTCGCCGGCGACGTGGAAATCGTCATGCTGGCTCTCGCGGCCCTCCGTGCGTTGGAGATCGCCGACGTGAGAGTGCGGCTCTCGCACGCCGCAATCGTGCGGGCCGTGCTTGCCGCTGCGGGGCTCAGCGCGGGCGAGCAGGCTGCGGCGTACGACCGCCTGCTCGATGGCGACCTCACCGTCGTCGATGAGATCGAGTCGCGCCTCCCACAGCTCAACGCTCCGCTGCGTCTGCTCTTCGAGGTCGAAGGAGCCGGTAGCGGTTATCTCGCGAACGTGCGGTCCGCGCTCGCCGACGCGATTCCCGGGCTCGCGCAACCGCTCGATGACCTCGCCTTCGTCGTAGAGGCACTCGAGGCGGCGGGGGTACGGCCCGTCATCCAGGCCGTGCTGATGCGCAGCTTCGAGTACTACTCCGGCGTCGTCATGAAGATCGACGGCGGCGGCGGTGAGCGTCTCGCGACCGGCGGCCGCTACGACGATTTGATCGGACAGGTGAGCGGCACGCGCGTACCGGCTTCCGGGTTCGCGTTTTACATGAGCACGCTCGCCGACCTCGTGCCACTGCCTGACCGCCAGTCGCACGCGCGCGTCACCATCACCACCTCATCCAATGCGGCGCAACTGCTCGCCGCCGCGCACGCCGCCGCCGATGCTCTGCGCGCGGCCGGCGCGATCGTCAGCACGACGCCCGGGGATGCGTCGGCGGCTGACTACACGCTGCGCTGCCGGGACGCCGGCCCGCGCTTCGAACTATCGCGCGACGGCGTCGAAACGCGCTCGTTCGACACGCTCCCCCAGGTGATCGCCGCGCTCGGACTGCCGTCGTGATTCGCGTTGCGCTGCCGACCGGCGACCTGCGCGATCCCGTCGCCGCCGCACTCGACGATGCCGGCGTCGGCATCGGCCCCTTCGCGGCCGGATCCCGCGCACTCCGCTTCGAGATGGCAGGCGGCGCCGCCGTCGCTCGCGTGTTCCGCGAGAAGGACATCCCCGTGCAGGTCGCGCTCGGCAACTATGATGTCGGCATCTGCAGCCTCACGTGGATCGAGGAGTTGTCGCAGCGCTTTCCGAATCACCGCGTCGTTCGGCTGCGCGATCTCGGCTTCGGGGCGAGCGCGCTCTGGCTGGCCGCCGCCGGCGAACATTCAGAGCCGTCCGTGCGTATCGTCAGCGAGTATGCGAACATCGCCGACGCGATCGCCCGACGCGCCCGCCTGCCGCGCTATCGCGTGTTTGGCGTCTGGGGCGCCGCCGAAGCGTATCCGCCGGAAGACGCCGACCTCGCGCTCATCGCCGCCGACGACGACGAAGCGGTGCGTTCGCACGGCCTGCGCCCTCTCGGCGAAGTGCTGCGCAGTTCGGCCTGGCTCATCGCAAACCGCGAGTCGCTGGCATCGAAAGACCTGTCGAGCGTGCTGAAGCCGCTGCTCGGCGCGGCGGCGGCGGTGAACGCGCCGGCCGCAGCGCTGCGCGTCCCGGAGATCGGCCTGCGCGCGCGCGCACACGAGACGAAGCGCGAACGCCTGCGGCTCGCGCTGCCGGATGGCCACGCCAAATCGCACACCATCGCCGCACTGCGCGAGGCGGGCATCAGCGTCCCCGGCTACGAAGAAGAAAGCATCGTGCGCCGCCTCTTCGTCGAAGGTCACGATGTCGACGTGAAAGTGATCCGGCCGCATGATATGCCCCGCCACGTCGCCATCGGACAGTTCGATCTGGCGATTACGGGCCGTGACTGGCTCTTCGATCACCTGGTGCAGTTTCCGTCGAGTCCCGTCGAAGAAGTTGTCGATTTGCGGCGGTCGCGCTACGGTCTCGCCGCGATCGTGAAGGACGTGCGCGCGGACAGCATCGGCGGCGCCGTAGCCGAGTGGCGTCAGAGCGCGCCCGGCCGCGCCATCCGCGTGGCGAGCGAGTATCCGAACATCGCGGACCACTTCGCCCGCGAGCGCCACCTCGGGCGCTACAGCGTCATCCCGATCAATGGCGCATCGGAGGGCTTTGTCCCGGACGACGCCGACATCCTGATCGAGGGCATCGACACGGGATCGAGCGTGAAGGCAAACAATCTCACGGTGCTGGAGCGCTTCTTCGAGTCGACGAACTGCGTCATCGCCAACAAGCGGCCGCCCGAGGGCGCCCTGCGGCCTGTCTTCGATCGGCTCGTGGAACGACTGCGCGCGGGCGCCGCCGAGCCCGTCGCCGCTGGCGGGGGAGCGTGAGCCATGCCGGGCCTCCGACTGCACCTGACGATCGCTCGCGACCTGGCGAACGAGCTCGGCTCCGGGCTCGTCGACGAGGCTCGCGGCGCCTACTACCTCGGCGCGACGACGCCGGACATCCGCGCGCTGACGCGCTGGGACCGTGAACGCACGCACTTCTTCAGCCTCGACGACTTCGAAGAACAGAGCGGCGTCCATCGCCTCTTCGAACAGGAGCCGAAACTCCGCGACGCTGGGTCGCTCGATGCGCCGACGGCTGCATTCGTGGCCGGCTACATCTCGCACCTCGTCCTGGACGAGGACTACATCTGCCAGATCTACCGCCCGCTGTTCGGCGAACGCTCGTCACTCAGCGGCGACGCCATGGCCGATGTCATGGACAAGGCGCTGCAATGGGACATCGAGCGCGAAGACTGTGCCGACCACGCGAAGGTCGAAGAGATCCGCACCGCCATGGTTGAAGCCGCCGTCGAAGTGAACATCGACTTCATCGCGCGCGAGTCGCTGACGCAATGGCGTGACATCTCCGTCGATCTCATCGGCACGCAGCCAAGCGTCGAGCGGCTGGTGCGCTTTCTTGGCCGGCGCATGCCCGACGTCCGCCTCGACGACGAACAGGCCGAGGCGCGTTTCGCCGAGGAGATCCCGCTGTTGCTGCGGCGGACCTGGGAGCATGTCGGCGCTGAGCGGATTCACGAGTACCTGCACGGCGCCCGCGCCCGCGCGCGCAGCGCCATGAGGGAGTTTCTCTCGTGAAGATCGTGCGCGGCGCTGAAGAAGGACGTCGCACGCTGCTGAAGCGCCAGCCACTCGGCGAGACTGCGCTGCCTGCCGCGATCCGCGAGAAAAACGCCGCGATCTTCGGCGCCGACCTCTCGGTCGAACAGCAGGTGCGTCGCATCATCGAAGACGTGCGCCGCGAAGGCGATGCGGCGATCTCGCGCTATACGAAGGCCTTCACCGGCGCTGACGTCACGTCGTTCGAAGTGCCGCGCGCCGCCATCGAAGCGGCGTACGCCGGCGTAGCCGACGATCTCGCCGAAGCGCTGCGCGAAGCGGCGCGGCGCATCGAGGCGTATCACCGCCGCCAGCGCGAACACTCGTCCCGCTCGTTCAGCGACGACGGCATCGGCATGCAGGTGCGCGCCATCGAACGTGTCGGGATGTACGTGCCGACGAGCCCCGGTGCGGTGTACCCCTCATCGGTGCTGATGACGGCGATCCCCGCGAAGGTCGCCGGCGTCGGCGAGCTGATCATGATGAGCCCCGCAGGCCACGACGGACGCGTCGACCCGCTGAAACTCGTCGCCGCAGATATCGCCGGCGTCGACCGCGTATTCGCCGCCGGCGGCGCCGAGGCGATCGCCGCGCTCGCGCACGGGACGCAGACCATCCCGCGCGTCGACAAGATCGTCGGCCCGGGCAGCATCTTCGTCACCGTCGCCAAGCGCGAGGTCTTCGGCAGCGTCGGCATCGACGCGCTCTACGGCCCGAGCGAGACGATCGTCATCGCCGACGAGACCGCCGACCCGATGCTCGCCGCCGCCGACCTGCTCGCCCAGGCCGAACATGACGAACTCGCGACGCCCATCCTGCTCACAACGTCGGAGTCCGTCGCCGATGCCGTCGCTCGCGAGGTCGAGCGCCAGCTCAAGCTGCTGGACCGCGAGCAGATCGCCCGCGCATCGTTCGATGCCCGGGGCGGCGCCGTGATCGTCGAAAGTGTCGCCGAGGCCGTCGATCTGGCGAGCGAGTACGCGCCGGAGCACCTCTGCCTGCTCGTCGCCGATGCGAACGCCGTGGTAGCGACCGTGCGCAACGCAGGCGGCATCTTCGTCGGCGATGAATCGCCGGAGTCGCTCGGCGATTACACCGCCGGCCCGAGCCACGTCATGCCGACCGCGGGCGCCGCGCGATACGCCTCGCCGCTGGGCGTACACGACTTTCTGAAGGTGACGAGCGTCGTGGCGGTGAACATGGAGCAGTTACGGGAGGCCGGCCAGGCCGCCGCGAAGATCGCTCGGGCCGAAGGCTTCACCGCGCACGCACGCTCGATCGAACTGCGCCTTGATGGCGGCGAACGTCCTGCCGCGGCACGGGGCGACGGCACGCAGGCCGCGACGTGAAGGACTTCGATGTGCGCTCGCTGATCCGTCCAGACATCCTCGACATGCCCGGGTACGTGCCGATCACGCCCACCGACGTGCTCGCCGAGCGTCTCGGCATCCCGCCCGAGCGCGTGATCAAGCTCGATGGCAACGAGAACCCGTTCGGCCCGTCACCGAGAGCGCTGGCGGCGATTCGCAGGGAAGGCGCGTACCACATTTATCCCGACCCCGACCAGCACAACGTCCGCGCCGCCCTCGCGGATTACGTCGAAATGGAGCCGGAATGCATCGTCTGCGGGCAGGGCAGCGACGACCTGATCGACCTCATCATGCGCGCCGTGCTCGCGCCCGGCGACGCCGTCCTCAACTGCCCGCCGACGTTCGGCATGTACCCGTTCAGCGCCGAGATCGCCGGCGCGCGCGTCCTCGAAGCGCCCCGCAACGAAGACTTCTCGCTGGATCTCGACGCGATCGTCACGATGGCGCCGCAGGCGAAGGCGATCTTCCTTGCGTCACCGAACAACCCGACCGGCAACCTGATCTCCGAAGCAGAGATCGCGTCGATGCTCAAGCTCAACCTGCTCGTCGTCATCGACGAAGCCTATATCGAGTTTGCAGGGCGGCAGCATTCGTCCGTGCCGCTTGTGCGCGAGCACGCGAACCTCGTCGTGCTGCGGACGTTCAGCAAGTGGGCCGGCCTCGCCGGCCTGCGCGCCGGTTACGGCATCATGACGCCGGAACTCGCCGCCGTGCTGATGACCATAAAGCAGCCGTACAACCTCAACGTCGCCGCCGGCGTCGCGATGATCGCCGCGCTCGAGGACCGCGCACTGTTAGACGAGCAGGCGTGCAAGATCACCGGCGTGCGGAACAGGCTCTTCGACCTGCTGGCGAACTTCGACTGGGTGCACCCGCACCTCTCCGACGCGAACTTCGTGCTTTGCCGCCTCGAAGGCGTCGATGCCGTCGAGGTGAAGGAGCGGCTCGCCCGGCGCGGCATCTTCGTGCGACACTTTGACACGGCGATGCTGCGCAACCATCTGCGCATCAGCGCCGGGCTGGAAGAGCACACCGCGCTCGTCATCGACGCGCTGCGCGAGATCGGGGGAGAGCTTGGGCAATAACGCACTCGACTCACGGCGCGCAATCTTCGCGATCTCCGGCACGCAGGGCGCTGGCAAGACGACCGTGTCGTCGATCCTGGCGCGTCGATTCGAGCGCGGCGTACACGTCAGCGCCGACACGCTGCAGAAGATGATCCTTTCAGGCGGCGAATGGCCCGTCGCGAGCCAGACAAACGCCAATACGGACCTCGAAGGCGAAGCGGCGACCCAGTTGGGCCTCCGCCTGCACAACATGTGCCTGCTCGCGCGTTCGTTCTATGACGCGGGCTTCACCGTCGTCCTCGACGACATCATCGTCGGCAGCCGCATGCAGCACCTGCTCGATGAATTTGCCGGCATCGACTTCATGTTCGTCATGCTCACGCCGTCGCTCGAAACCGTGCGCGACCGCGAGCGTCGGCGCGGCACGCAGCTCTGGCGCGAGTGGGAGTGGCTGACAACGTCTATCGCCGAAACGACCCCGCGCATCGGCCTTTGGCTCGACTCTACGACGCAATCAGCCGAACAGACGGTCGACGAGATCATGCGTCGCGCATGGGAAGAAGCGATGGTGCATCCGACTGCCGTCGTCGCGAAGGGCCGAGCATGACCGCCCGAACCGCAACCGTCACGCGCGAAACCAAAGAGACAAAGGTCGAAGTCACGCTCGACCTCGACGGCAGCGGCAATGCCTCCGCCGATACGGGCATCGGCATGCTCAACCACCTCGTCGAGCAGATCGGCAAGCACGGGCTGTTCGACCTGAGCGTGAAGGCGACCGGTGACCTCCACGTCGACGAGCACCACACGGTCGAAGACGTGGGCATTGCGATCGGGCAGGCGCTGGACCGCGCGCTCGGCGACCGCAGGGGCATCGTCCGCATGGCCGACGCGCTGGTGCCGCTCGACGAGGCACTGGCGTCCGTTGCGGTCGACGTCAGCGGACGGCCTTTCTGCGTTGTTGACGTAACGTGGACGCTCGACCGCATCGGCGAGCTGCCGGCGTCGCTCGTCGAGCACCTGCTCGCGTCGATCGCCGCCGAAGCGAAGCTGACGCTGCACGCACGCGTGCTCGCCGGCGAGAACGACCACCATCGCGCCGAGGCGATGTGCAAGGCGCTCGGGCGCGCGCTGTCGGCGGCGACGCGCATCGAGCCGCGCCTCAAGGGCCAGGCGCCGAGCACCAAGGGCAGCATCGGCTAGGATGGCCGCGCCTCGCGCGTCAACCGGCCGATAATCTCTGTGGAATCCGCAGCGAAGAGCGATTGACACTCGCCGGTGCGCGAATCTACTATTTAGCACGCGCTAAGCTTCGCGACCTCGCCGAAAGGAACGTCAGATGGCCGTCGACCAGGACACCAAACACATGCTTCAGGCGGACCCCGAACCGAGTGATCTCGACCTGAGCTGGATGCAGAGCACCGGCGAGCGCGGCTTCTGGGCGAAACCCGGCCGCCGCGGTCTCACCCTCGAAGAGATCAACAAGGGCGCCTACGGCGACGCCCCGAAGTTCAGCGAGAACATGACGATGGCGCCCCGCGGCGCGGCGTCACGCGCCGGCGTCCCTCGCATCGGCTACCACGTGCGCGAAAAATCCGACATCTGGTCCGAGAACGCGGCCATGCTCTACGAAGAGGCCGTGCAGCGCCAGTGGAGCAGCGCAACCGACATCCCGTGGGACGAACTACAGCCCCTGCCCGACGACGTCGAGCGCGCGTACAGCCAGTTCTGCACGTTCCTGACAGAAGTCGAGTTCATCGCCGGCGACACGCCGAGCCAGTGGCTGCCGCAGATCAGCAATGACCACTACGAAGTCAAGATGTTCCTCGCGTCGCAGATCATGGACGAAGCGCGCCACCTCGACGTCTTCCGCAAGCGCGCGCTCGCGAACGGCGGCGGCCTCATGAGCAGCAGTGGCAACGCCGGCCTGCGCGTGATCATCGAGGCGAAGGACTTCACCGAGATGTCGACGATCATGCACGTGCAGGGCGAAGGCCTCGTGCAGTCGATCTTCCGCATGGGTGAGTACATCGCGACGAACGAAGCGGAGAAGCGCATCTTCCGCCTTTCGGCGCAGGACGAGTCGCGACACGTCGCGTTCGGCGTCATGCACCTCAAGTACATCCTCGAGACGGAGCCGGAACGCCGCGAAGAGATCCACAGTTACCTGGAAAAGGCGGAGCCGATCATCGGCGCCGGCTCAGGCACGGCGCCCGTCGCCGGCGGCTCGCCGATCTTCGGCACGTCGCTCGCGATGCTCTTCGGTCACACGCTCGGCAGCAACGACGAGGGCGGCAAGATGGCGCTCGCCGCGTTCCGCCGCCAGCTCAACGAGTACATGCACCGGCTGGAGGTCGCGGGCATGGGCGAACGCCGCTACCGCCTGCCGGCCCAGATCCAGGCCATCCTGGACCCGCCGAAGAACTGAGTCGTCAGTCGTAAGTTCTCAGTTGTAGGTCAGGGCTCGCCGTTCGGGCCCTGACTTTCGTTTTCACCACAGAGGCACAGAGCCGACGATGTTGACCGCGGGCTTTCAGCCCGCGCGTCATGCGGCACTGTGAGAATGCTCCGCAGCCAGGCGAAGCTTGAGAAACTCGGCGGGCATGAGGTGCAACGGTGTCGTGGCAAGACGACGCAATCGTTGCTTACCAACCTTCGCGCTTAGGATGGCGAGCGATTGCACAAATGGATCGGCGCTTGCCAGCGATTCACCGACGGCGGAATGCAAGTATTGCCAACACGCAGTCGTCAGATCCATCACGTTCTCGGTTTCGCGAGCCGATAGAGCTGAGCCGTCGTAAGGGTTGACCAGGAACCGCACTTCCTTTGTCACGCGCCCATTCTGATCGAGGACGGTCACCACCAGCTTGCGGTTGTGCCGCTCAAGCCGAACCAGCTCTCTTCGGTCTACGATGATCGAGCTGCGGAGGCATTCCATGCGTCCCATCGTGCGCGGGTCGTCGGTTGTGACGTTCAGCCGAACCCGACCTCGCACGGAGTCCGCGAAGCTCGCTTCGGTGAGTTGTCGTACTTTGCTCCATCTCATGCGGCCAAGGGTACACGGATTGGCGACGACGGTTAACCTCCGAACTCCGACCTCCGACCTCCGACTTCGGCCTCTTCCAACTCGAACCGAAAGTCTTCGATCACCGGATTCGCCAGCAGCTTGCGGCACATCTCCGTCACCTGCGCTTCCGCCTGCGCGCGGTCAGCAGCATCGACGCGGATCTCCATGTACTTGCCGGCGCGCACCGACTCCACGCTCGCGAAACCCAGCGAGTGCAAGCCACTGCGGATTGTGAGCCCCTGCGGGTCGTTGACCGTCGGCTTGAGCGTGACGTAGACGCGCGCGAGATACATCGACGGCAGGATATCGAGCGTATACCCGAAGGGCTACGCCGCGATCGACGCTTTACATAGCAGCGTAGGCGGCGGCCCGCCGTGATACGATCGCGACGCGAACAGCGAATACGAAGGGGGAGATTCATGCTGAAACGAATGACGGACGCCCTGCGAAACGGCGAGGAAGGGCACGCCACAGCGGGCATCGGCACCGTCATTGGTGCCGCGGGCGCGATCATGCTCGCCATCGGCGCCGCCGGCGACACCGACTGGCTGACGATCACCGGCGGCATTGTGCTCGCCATCGGCGTCATCGCCGCGGGAGTGCTGCACCATCAGGTCGTCGACTACGACCTCTTCGGCCGCCTCGACAAACTCGAAGGCAAGTAAATCGAACGAAGTCGGACGTCGGAAGTCAGAGGTCGACGAGCGCTCTTTGGGCGATCACGATCGTTGGCGCTCAGACTCAAGCGTCCGCTTTGTTGTTTGCTGTTTGTCGTTTGGTGTAGGCGCGCGCCGCGCCTACACCACTTCCTGACCCGTCAGCAACCGGTGCGCCTCGCGATACCGTTCCGACGTCCCCTGCACGACGTCCGGCGGCAGCTCGGGCGCGGGCGGCTCCTTGTCCCAGCCCGATTGCGCCAGCCAATCGCGCACGTACTGCTTGTCGAAGCTCGGCTGCGGCCCGCCCGTCCTGTAATCCGCGACCGCCCAGAACCGGCTCGAGTCCGGCGTCAGGATCTCGTCGATCGCGATCAGTTCGTTGTCGTAGTAGCCGAACTCAAACTTCGTGTCCGCGATGATGATGCCGCGCTTGAGCGCGTACGCCGCCGCAAACTGGTACAGCGAGATGCTGCGCAATCGCAGCACCTGCGCCGCCTCCGGCCCCACGTCCTGGATCAGGTCGGACATCGTCATCGGCTCGTCGTGTCCCTCGTCGGCCTTCGTCGTCGGCGTGAACATCGGCTCTGCGAACTGCTCGCTCTCCGTCATGCCCTTCGGCATCCGCACGCCGTTGACCGTGCCCCACTGCTTGTACTCCGCCCACGCCGATCCGGAAAGATACCCGCGCACGATGCACTCGACATCGACGCGCTTCGCCTTGCGTGCGATCGTGCTGCGGCCGAGCAGCTCTGCCGGCAACTCGAATGGCAAGTCGTCGGCGGCCGTACCGTCGGCTAGGCGCAGGAAGTGGTTCGGCACGACTTCGGCCGTGCGCTGGAACCACCACGCCGACATCTGGCTCAGCACCTTCCCCTTGTCGGGGATCGCCGTCGGCAACACGGCGTCGAACGCCGAAATGCGGTCCGTCGCCACGATCAGCAGGCGGTCGCCCAGGTCATACGTATCTCGCACCTTGCCTCGATAGGTGCGGTTCGGCAACGGCGACTCAAACAACACTGACATCGCTCTGCTCCCTCGCTTTCAAGTCGAAATACAACAACGTCTGCGCGATGATCACGAACGGCAGCACGAACGCAAGCAGCAGGCTGCCCACCGTCGCCGCCGCAAGGATTGGTATCTCCGCCGGATTCGCCGCGAACACCGAAGCCGGAATCACCGCCATCGACACGACGAGCACGATACCCAGCGTCCGCCACCAATGCCCGACGACACGGTCCGCGCTCGCATCGAGCGCTGCCCAGTTCTGGCGCCCTGCGAGCATCACTTCCTGGATCGAGAAGGTCCACCGCACAGAGAAGTAAAGAAACGTGCCGAGCAGCAATCCGAGCACCGTCCACGCGCCACGCGGCTCGTTTCGTTGTATGTCCTGCCAGTAACGATAGCCCGTATACGGAAACACCACGATCGATGCGATCGTCAGCACCGCGTACAGGAACTGCGTCGTGACGATGCGTCCGAAGCCCGCGAATGCCTGGTCGAGCGCCGCCCCCGCCTCGACGGGCTGGCCATCGGCGACGCGGTTCGCCGCGAATACGAGCGCGCCGACCGTCAGCAGGAATACCAGCGTCGTCGCGATCTGCAACGGTATCGCCACCAGGCTCTCCGTCTCCTCCGAACTGATGCGGTCGGTGATCACTGCGGACAGCATTTGCAGTGGCACCGTCGCCAGCGCGATCAGGAAGAACGGCAGGAACTGCGACCTGTACGCCTGTACCGCGGAGCGGATGATCTCGCCGATGGTCATCGGCCCGCGAAGGTCGACCTTCACACGAGCCCCAAACGTCTGAAACTATCGTCGACGTGCCGCGTGTAGTCGTCGTACGTGAAGATCGCATCGAGCGCGGAAGCTTCGAGCCGAGAAGTCACGTCAGGATCGGCTTCGAGGAGCCCGCGCAGCGGCGTCCGGTCGTGCCATGCCTGCATCGACGCGCGCTGCACGATCTTGTACGCGTCCTGCCGCGACATGCCGGTCTCGATGAGCGCCAGCAGCACCTTCTGCGAGAACACGAGCCCCTGCGTCATCTCCAGGTTCTCCCGCATGCGCTCCGGGAACACGTTCATGCCGCGCACGATGTCCGTCATCACCGCGATCATGTAGTCGAGCAGAATGCACGAGTCGGGGAGCACGATGCGCTCCGTCGAGGTGTGCGAGATGTCACGCTCGTGCCACAACGCGACGTTCTCGAGCGACGTCATCGCGTTGCCGCGCACCACGCGCGCAAGCCCGCAGATGCGTTCGGCCAGCTCCGGGTTGCGCTTGTGCGGCATCGCGCTCGATCCCGTCTGACCCTCCGAGAACGGCTCCTCGGCTTCGCGCACCTCTGTGCGCTGAAGGTGCCGAAACTCGACTGCAAACCGTTCGAGCGATGCGGCGATCACGGCGAGCGTGGTCATGAAGAACGCATGCCGGTCGCGCGGCACGATCTGCGTGCTCACCGGTTCGACGGTAAGCCCCAGGTGCGTGCACACCTTCTCCTCGATCTCCGGCGGCACGGTGGCGTGCGCGCCCACGGTGCCGCTGATCTTGCCGTACGCCACCTGCGCCTTCGCCTCGGCGAGCCGTGACTGCGCGCGCCGCACCTCCGCCACCCATCCCGCCAGCTTCAACCCGAACGTCGTCGGCTCCGCGTGTACGCCGTGTGTCCGCCCGATCGTCAGCGTGTCCTTGAACTCGATCGCCCGCTTCTCGATGGCGTCGCGCAGGCCGTGCAGCCCCTCCTCGAGCAGCGTCGCCGCGTCGCGGAGTTGCAGTGCCGTCGCCGTGTCCCACACATCGGACGATGTCAACCCGAGGTGTACCCAGCGACCTTCGTCGCCAAGACTGTCGGCGACCGAGCGCAGGAACGCCGTCACGTCGTGATGCGTCTCGTCCAGGTAGCGCATAATGCTGTCCATGTCGTACGTGGCATTCCGCACCTTCGCCGCGTCGGCCGCCGGGATGCGCCCGGCGTCCGCCCACGCGTCGACGACCGCCACTTCGACCTGCAACCAGCGGTCGAATTTACCCTTCTCCTCCCAGATCGCGCCCATCGCCGGGCGTGTGTACCGCTCGATCATCGAAAAACCTTGCACGAAGCCGTCGCGTTGCCGGCTTTCAATTCACTTCTGCTGACGTCATGGGTGATGCTCTCGGAGCTTGCTGGGACCGCCCAGTCTAACCAGTACTCAGCGATTCGCGGTAGGCGTCGTACTTCGCCCGCACGTCGTCGTGCTTCAGCGACAGGATCTCCGCCGCCAGCGTCGCGGCGTTGCGCGCACCCCACGCGCCCACTGCCACCGTCGCCACGGGCATCCCCGGCGGCATCTGCACGATCGAGTACAACGCGTCAATGCCCCTCAACTCGCTCGACGCCAGCGGCACGCCGATCACCGGCAGCGGCGTGTACGCCTTGCACACGCCCGGCAGCGCCGCCGCGCCCCCCGCCGCTGCGATGATGACCTCGAACCCGCGCTCGCGCGCCGACGACACGAACTCACGCACCCTGTCAGGGGCGCGGTGCGCCGACATCACGTGCACTTCATGCTCGATGCCAAACTTCGTCAGCGTGTCCATGCAGGTCTGCATAACGTCCATGTCGGACTTCGATCCCATCAGCACGGCGACGAGCGCGCTCACGCCCGCACCGCCTCGCTCGCGCCGATGTCCCGGCGATAGTGCATGCCCCCGAAGCCGATCCGCTCAACATTGCGGTAGACGCGCTCGCGCGCTTCGGCGAACGTCGGCGCCGTCGTCGTGACGGCGAGGACGCGGCCGCCGTTCGTAACGAAGCGCCGATCTTCGATGCGCGTGCCCGCGTGAAACACCGTGACGTCGCTATCGACGTCTTCCAGGCCGCTGATCGGCTTGCCAGTCTCGTACGTGCCCGGGTATCCACCCGAAGCGAGCATCACCGCGATCGAGGCGCCGTCCTGCCAGCGCACATCGATCGCGTCGAGCGTGCCGTTCGCGCAGGCAAGCATGATCTCGAGCAGGTCAGACTGCAGTCGTGGCAACAGCGCCTCCGCCTCCGGGTCGCCAAAGCGCGCGTTGAATTCGATCACGCGCGGCCCGTCGGAAGTCACGAACAGCCCCGGGAAGATGACGCCCGCAAACGGCGACCCCTCCGCCGCGAGCCCCCGCACGACCGCTTCCGTCACGTCGCGGCGAATCGCGTCCGCCGTCGAAGCGTCCAGCCATGAGGGCGAACTGTACACGCCCATGCCGCCCGTGTTCGGCCCGGCGCCCCCGTCGAAGATCGCTTTGTGATCGCAGGAAAACGGCATGTGCGCGACGCTCTTGCCGTCCGTGAACGCGTGCGCGCTTACTTCGCGGCCCTTCAGCTTGTCTTCGATCACGACGACGCGCCCCGACGCGCCGAGGGAGCGCTCGACCATCAGCGAGCGCAGCGCCTCGATCGCCTGCTCATGCGAATCGGTGACGATCGCGCCTTTCCCGGCGGCGAGCCCGTCTGCCTTGACAACGACGTCGCTATCGCGCGACTCCACGTACCGCCGCGCCTGCTCGAAGTCGTCGAAGCGCGCCGCGACGCTCATCGGGATCGCGTTGCGCTCCATGATCTCCTTGGCGAACGCCTTCGACGCCTCGATGCGCGCCGCGGCCTTCGTCGGTCCGAACGCGGTGATGCCGGCAGCCTTGAGCGCATCGACCAGCCCCAGCCCAAGCGGGTCATCCGACGCGACAGCCACCAAGTCGGCGCGTCGCTCGCGCGCCATCGCAACGACTGCGCTGCAGAACGCCGCCACCTCTGCGTCCGGCGCGTGCGGCTTCGGGATCGCCAGCGGCAGCGTCTCGGCGACCTGCGCGATGCCGGCGTTGCCCGGCGCCACGAACAGGTCGCTGACCTTCGCCGATTGGCGCAGCTTCCACGCGATCGCGTGTTCGCGCGCGCCCGCGCCGATCACCAGTACGTTCATGAGACGGCGCCGCCATGGTTCAGCCGCCGCAGCACGACGAACGCCACCGCCACCAGCAGCAACGGCATGACAAGACGGCTCGCGACGCCGCTCTGCTTCTCCGCCGCCGGCGGTGCCTCGATTTCACCCGGCTCGTCGGACTTCGTGTCGCTCGTGTGGGCGCGTCCGTTCGTGCTCGGTGCGTGCTCGGTCGTCATCGGGTCACTCCCACTCGATCGTGCCCGGTGGCTTCGACGTGACGTCGTACACAACACGGTTCACGCCCGGCACTTCGTTCACGATGCGGCTGCTGATCCGCGCGATCACATCGTACGGCAACCGCGCCCAGTCGGCCGTCATCGCGTCTTCCGCCGTCACGGCCCGCAGCGCCACGACGTGCCCGTACGTGCGGTAGTCGCCCATCACGCCGACCGAGCGCGTGTCCGTCAGCACCGCGAACGACTGCCACAGTTCGTGGTACAGCTTCGCCTTCTTGATCTCGTTCATGACGATCCAGTCGGCGGCTTGCAGCACCGCCACGCGCTCCGCCGTTACCTCGCCGATGATCCGGATCGCGAGCCCCGGACCCGGGAACGGCTGCCGGTAGACCATCTCGTCGGGCAATCCGAGCGTGAGTCCCACCTGCCGCACCTCGTCCTTGAACAGGAAGCGCAGCGGTTCGATCAGCTCGAACGTCAACTCCTTCGGCAGACCGCCGACGTTGTGGTGCGTCTTGATCTTCGCCGCCGTACCGTGCCCCGTCGCGCTTTCGATGACGTCCGGATACGTCGTGCCCTGCGTGATGAAGTCGACCTTGCCGATCTTGTCGGCCTCCGCCTCGAACACGCGGATGAACGTCTCGCCGACGATGCGTCGCTTTTGCTCAGGGTCGGTGATGCCCCGAAGCTGCGTCAGGAAGCGCTCGCCGGCATCGACGTGTACCAGGTTCATGTCCATGTGGCGCTCGAACGTATCGACGACGCGCTCGGGTTCCTCGCGGCGCATCAGGCCGTTGTCGACGAAGATGCACGTCAATTGGTCCCCAACCGCCTTGTGTACCAGCGTCGCCGCGACCGCCGAATCGACGCCGCCCGAAAGCGCACAGATCACGCGCCCGTCGCCCACCTGCTTCCTAATGCGGTTGATGCTGTCCGCGACGAAGTTCCCCGCCGTCCAGTCGCCCTTGCAGCCGCAGACCTTGTACAGGAAGTTCTCCAGGATCTGCTTGCCGTGCGGCGTGTGTACGACTTCCGGATGAAACTGGATGCCGATCATCCCGGCGCCGTTCGTCATCGCCGCGATCGGCGAGTTGTCCGAGTACGCGAACGAGGAGAATCCCGGCGGCATCTGCGTTATGCGGTCGCCGTGCGACATCCACACGGGCATCGAGGCCGGCAGTCCGTCGAACAGCGGCGAGTCGATGTCCCCCTGGTGTACGACGGCATGGCCGTACTCCCGCTGCTCAGCCGGCGCGACCCTGCCGCCGAGTTGATAGGTCAGTGCCTGCATCCCGTAGCAAATGCCTAGGATCGGCAGGTCCTTCTCGAACGCCCACGTCGGGATCTTCGGCGAGTCGAACTCGTAGATGCTCGCCGGCCCGCCCGAGAGGATGACGCCGCGCGGCCGCATCGCCTCGACCTGCTCCCACGGCGTGTCCGGCGGCACCAGTTCGCAGTACACCCGGCACTCGCGGATCCGACGCGCGATCAGCATCGAGAACTGCGACCCGAAGTCGATGACCACGACGGCTTCCGGCTGAATCGGGAGCGCCGGCTGCTGCTCCGCGGGGGCTTCGCCGCTCTTCTCGCGGGCGATTTCCAGGTACGTGGAAACCTCGACATCACCCGAAGCGCGAATGCGGCGGGAACTCTGCTCGTCGGACATCACGTATCCTGTGCGCATGAAGGGCGGTGGATGCAGTCTAGTCCGATGCCGCTCGCACGGTCAATATTTTCTGCTCATCGACATAAGCGTTTGGACGAGAAAGAACAGTTCCGCCACGCCATCGACGTGCTGCGGCAGGGCGGCATCGTCGCCATGCCGACCGACACCGTCTACGGCCTGATCGCCGTCGCGTCGGACAGCGCCGCCGTCGATCGCGTCTACCAGGCGAAGGTCCGCGACCCCGTGCAGCCTATGCCCCTCTTCGTCGGCTCGCTCGAGCAGGCGGAACTCATCGCCGGGATGAACGCGACGTCGCGGCTGCTTGCCTCGCTGTTCTGGCCCGGCGCGCTCACGCTCGTCCTGCCCGGGCAGACGACATTCAGGACCCGCGCCGCGGCAGGTGGCGACACGATCGCCGTGCGCGCGCCCGCCGACCAGTTGCTGCGTGAGATCGCGCTCCAACTCGGCCCGCTCACCGGCACGAGCGCCAATATCGCCGGTCGCGAGGAGACGCACGACGCCGCGGCCGCGCGCGAACAACTCGGCGACGTCGTCGACTTCGTCGTCGATGCGGCGCCCGTCGCCACCAGCAAGCCTTCGACGATCGTCGACGTCACGGATCCCGCGCAGGTGCGCGTCCTGCGCGAGGGTGAGATCACCCGCGAGATGCTGCGCGACGCGCTCGCGGGCGCCGCAGAGGTGATCTAGGATCGGACGGGAGGCCACGCCTTGCCGCAAATCATTCGGCTCCAGCACGCTGCCGTCACCGTACCCGCCGATGGCCTCGAGACGGCGCGGAAGTTCTACACCGAGATCCTCGGCCTGCGCGAGGTGCCGCGCCCGCCGGAGCTGCGCGAACGTCCCGGCATCTGGTACTCGTTCGGCACGACGGAGCTGCACATTCAGGCACGCCCCGACGCGCCGCGCGAGACCGGCGATCGCCATCCCGCACTGATCGTCGATGACATCGACGCGTGGCGCGACCGCCTCTCGCATCACGGCATCGAGATCATCGACCAGCCGACGATCTACAACCGGCGGCGCTTCAACGTCCGCGATCCTTTCGGCAACCTGCTCGAGCTCATGACGGAAGGCGACGCCTCGCCGTGACGCCCGGATTCGCCCCGCCAGACCTGCAGCGCGTCGATGATGCGCTGTCGCGGTACCGCGACCCCGTCCTCGCCGGCATGCGCAACGCGCTCGAACGCCCGGGCGTCGAACATGTGCGATTCATGCGATATCACCTCGGCTTCGAGGACGCGGAGGGCAAGCCGGCCGAATCGACCGGCGGCAAGATGCTGCGTCCCGCCCTAGTACTGCTCGCCTGCGAGGCCGCAGGCGGCGATGCCTCCCGCGCGATGCCCGCCGCCGTCGCCATCGAACTGCTGCACAACTTCTCATTGATCCACGATGACATCGAAGACGCGAGCGAGACACGCCACGGCCGCACCACGCTCTGGAAGCTCATCGGCGTTCAGCAAGCGATCAACGCCGGCGACGGACTGTTCGTGATCGCCCAGCGCACGCTGGTCGATCTTGCGGACGCCGGCGTGCCGCCCGCACGCGTGCTCGCGGCATCGCGCATGCTCAACGACGCTTGCATCGCGCTGTGTGAAGGCCAGTACGCGGACATCAACTTCGAACGGCGCGACCGCATCTCGCAAAACGAGTACGAGGCCATGATCGCCGGCAAGACGGCAGCGCTCATCGGCGCATCCACCGGCATCGGCGCCATCGCCGGCGGCGCCGATGACGCGACCGTCGCGGCGCTTGCGATGTGCGGCATCCGCCTCGGCATGGCCTTCCAGATCCAGGATGACGTGCTCGGCATCTGGGGCGAAGCGTCCGAGACGGGAAAGTCCGCCGCGGACGATATCCGCGCCAGAAAGAAATCGTTCCCGGTCGTCTTCACGTTCGACCACCTCGAAGGCGCCGCGCTCGAAAAGCTCGAGCGCATCTACGCATCGCCGGCGCCCTCCGACGCCGCCGTCGCCGACGTGCTCACCCTGTTCGACTCCGTCCGCGCCCGCCAGGCGGCAACGTCGATGGCGGAACAATGGGCGACGCAGGCCATCGAGTCGCTACGCCCGCTGGAACTCAACCCGGACCGCCGCGAAGAGATCGAGGCGCTCGCGTCGTTCTTCGTCCACCGCCGGTCGTGATGCACTGCCATCGTCATTCAGAGCGAAGCGAAGAATCTCTCGCGCCATCGCGCACCGATCGAGATAGGGGGCGCATACTCGTGATAGTCACGTCAGCGGCCCCGGGCGAGGCCTGCGCATGAACAAGAAGACGATTCGCGACATTGATGTGGACGGCAAGCGCGTGCTCGTGCGCGTTGACTTCAACGTACCCATCGACAAAGAAACCGGCCGCATCCTCGATGACACGCGCATCCGCGCCGCGCTGCCGACGATCAACTACCTGCGCGAGCACAACGCCAAGGCGCTCCTCGTCTCGCATCTCGGCCGTCCCGACGGTCATATCGTCGAGTCGGCGCGCATGGCGCCCGTGGCCGCCCGACTCGCCGAACTGATCGGCGCCCCCGTGCCCGTCGCGACCGACGTCGTCGGCGACTCCGCGAAGAACGTCGCGTCGTCCCTGCCGCCTGGCGGCGTCGCCATGCTCGAGAACGTGCGCTTTGAGCCAGGCGAAGAGAAGAACGACGACGCGCTCGCCCGCGCCCTCGCGTCCTTCGCCGATGTCTACGTCAACGACGCCTTCGGCACGGCGCATCGCGCGCACGCCTCGACCGCTGGCGTCTCGAAACACCTGCCCGCGGTCGCAGGCTTCTTGATGCAGAAGGAGATCGACTTCCTGGGGCGCATCGTCGGTGATCCCGAGCCGCCGGTCGCGGCCATCATCGGCGGCGCCAAGATCAGCTCGAAGATCGGTGTGCTGCAGCACCTGTTGTCGAAGGTGAATACGCTGCTCGTCGGAGGCGGCATGGCGAGCACGTTCCTCAAGGCGCAGGGCGTCTCGGTCGGCGCGTCGCTCGTCGAGGACGACCAGCTCGACACCGCGCGCCAGATCATCGAAGACGCGAAGCGCCGCAATCTGACGATCGGGCTGCCTGTCGACGCCGTTATCGCCGATACGTTCGCGGAGGACGCACAGTCACGCACCGTCGACATCGCAGACGTGCCCGACGGCTGGCTGATCCTCGACATCGGCCCGAAGACCGTCGCTGACTACGAAGCGAAGCTCACGGGCGCGAACACCGTCGTCTGGAACGGCCCTCTCGGCGTCGCCGAGTGGGAACCGTTCGCGCACGGCTCGCACGCCATCGCGCGCGCCCTCACCGGCTCCGACGCCACCGTCGTCATTGGCGGCGGCGAAACCGTCGCGATGGTGCAGGACCTCGGCCTCGCGGACCGCTACGCGCACGTCTCCACGGGCGGCGGCGCCTCCCTCGACTTCCTCGAAGGCCGCGAACTCCCCGGCGTAGCGGCGCTGCTCGATAAGTAGGTCCGCGCGCTCCGTTTGACCCGCCGCAGACGCCTTGTTACCCTCTCGTGGGCCTTTGGGCTCTATTTTTTCGGGAGTCAACGAATCCATGGCGAACAACTCACTCAGCGCCGCTCCTCGCACCGTGCTCGGTAAGAAGGTGAAGGCGCTCCGGCGCTCAGGCGTCACCCCCGCCAACATCTACGGCCACAAGGTCGACTCCACTGCCGTCCAGGCCGACACGGCGGAGCTGACGCACCTCCTGCGCGCCGCCGGCCGCAACGCGATCATCGACCTCACGGTAGAAGGCGAGGCGGCGCCGCGGACCGTTGTCGTCCGCAACATTGGCCGCAATCCCGTCACGAGCCAGATCCTGCACATCGACTTTTTCCAGGTCTCCATGACCGAGACCATGAAGGCCGAGGTGCGCGTCGTGCTCACCGGCTCATCCTCCGCCGTCTCCGACATGCAGGGCGTGCTGCTGCAAATGATCGAGTCGGTATCGGTCGAGGGGCTCCCGGGTGACATCCCCGCCGAGTTCCTGGCCGATGTCTCCGTCCTGACACAGCTCGAATCATCGATCCACGTGCGTGACCTGCACATCGACGAGACGAAGGTCACCGTCACCACCGACCCCGATGTCGTCGTCGCTCGCGTCGCAGCGCCACGGCTAGCGGCCGCTGAGGAGGAAGAGGCGGCGGCCGCTGCAGAGGGCGCCGAGGCGCCGGCCGAAGGCGCCGAGGGCGCTGCCCCCGCCGAAGGTGCCAAGCCCGAAGAGGGCGGCGAGTAGCTCTACGGCCACACTTGAAACAAAAAAAGGGGCGCGACGAGCGCCCATTTTGCATCGTCTTCGCCGCGTGTTAGCGCTTCTGCGCGCTCACGAACACGCGCTGGCGATACGGCTGCAGTTGCAGCGTCAGCGTCACCTCTCCGGCCAGCGCGGTGTACGCGGCCTCGCCCATCTCGCTGGTAAGCTCCGCCTTCGCATCGACGATCGCCTGGTATGCCTGCGTCAGCCGTACGCGCCAGCCCGCCGTCTCGGCGCAGCTCACCACGTCGAACCCTGCCTGTTCCAGGAGCGGGCTGTAATCGGCCACCGGATCCATTCCAAGCACCGGCACGCCGGCGACGCGCTCCGGCTCCAGCTCGAAGCACGCAAACGCCAGGCGCCCGCCGGGCCGAAGAATGCGCGCGATCTCGTGGAGCGCGGCGCGCTTATCCGGCGCGTACTGCAGCGCGTCGACGCTGATCGCGGCGGCCGCAGATCCAGCATCGAGTCCGGTCTGCGCAAACGATCCTTGCGTGAACCTTGCGACGGGCGCCGGTTGCAGCGATGCTGCTCGTTCGCGAGCGCCCGCCAGCGCGACCGATGAGATATCGACGCCGACGAGCCCCGCGCCGGCCCCCCGCGCGATCCACAACCCCGGACCCGCCATGCCGCACGCGAGATCGACGAGCGTGTCGCCATCGCGCAAGTTCAGTGCCGCCGCCATCGTCTGCATCTCGGCGAGCGTCAGGAAACTGATGTGCTCGAACCCCGCAGGGTAATCCTCGCCCGTCGCATGCGTACGCCAGATCTTGTGGAACGTCGGGCTGTCTGACATGGCGCCGTAAACGGCGTCGTAGCCCGCTGCGACGCGGTCCGTGTCGTCCATGCTTACCCTCGCGTAGGAGAATCCCGCCGCCTCACACACGGCCAGGGCACCGGTCGCCCCGTCGAAGCTACTCCGCAGCGCCGCCCAGCGGGTCGACCGCAAAGCAAAACTCTTCGACCACGCACCCGCCGATCAGATGCTCCTGGATGATCCGCTCGAGCACGTCTGCGTTCGCCGAGTGATACCACGCGCCCTCCGGGTAGACGAGCGCGATCGGCCCCTGCGCGCACATGCGCAGGCAATTCGCCTTCGTGCGATACACCACGCCTGCCCCCGCCGTGAGCCCCAGTTCGACGAGCCTGCGCTTCAGGAACTCCCACGCGGCGAGCGTCTGCTCGCGCGGCGCGCACTTGGGCTCCGTCTGGTCGGCGCAGAGCAGGATATGACGCCGAATCCGCCCCACGCCGTACTGCGCGACATGCTCGAGCAACTCTTCGTCCAGCGCGCGTTCTTCGTTCGGCACGATCCATCGTTGCAGCCGCGATGCCCTCGCACAACCCTCCGTCATAACGGGAAGGCGGGCGCCCTAATTCCCACGGTTTGCGCTTCGGTTTGGCTATCTCCAGATTCGAAAAAGCTGGTGAGAGACGCGTAATCGGCTCGTGAGACGCTCGACGTAAAGTTGACCCTGCTTGTCAAACCGCAACGACAAGCTCCAACGGCGCGGCCCGCAGCAGCGGGCGTTCACAGGGGGCAAGGATGTCTGTCGAACTCACACCAACGTTGCAGGAGGAAAGACACCTCGACGAGCTGACGAGGACCGAGAAGCTCCGCATCGCGGCGCGTGTCCTCATCAAGCGTGGAGTGGCCGGGAACGGCGGAAGATGGGGCCTGCAGTCGCGGCTCGCGGAACACTTCGGTGTCACGCGGCAGCGCGTCAGCCAGATCGTCCGCCAGGAACTCGCCCACTTCAATGCTGATTCTCGATAAGCAGAAGGCGGTCGAACACATCGTTGCGCTCACCTCCGCCGACCCCGTCGCGGTCGCCCGTCCTGAGGAGCGGCCCGGCAGGATCCGTGCGCGCAGCTATCACCGTGTGGCGCGGTACGAGCGGAAGACGGCGGCGGCAGACGGCGGTTTGCCGCCCCGCCGCTCACCGTTCCGCTTCCGTCGCCGCCTCGTCCCCAACATCGAGGGGACGCCTGTCTGAGGTCGATGAGGCCCCGAACCCCGAGCCTTCGGGGCCTCATCGACCCGACCCTGCCCCGAAGCGAACGAAGCGCCGCGTCCACCACACCGAACGATATAGCGCGGGGCACATGTGCACGCCACGGCGTCTCCGGCCGGGTCCGAGACGCGCGCCCACGCCGTCCCCTCTGTTGTCTGTTGTCTGTTGTTTGTTGTCTGTTGTTTGTTTGTCCTCTACTCCAACCCCGCAAACAGATCGTCGAGCATCACGCCGTCCGCGACGGGCGGGTGCGCGCGATGAAACCACTCCCGCCCGAAAAAGCGCAGCCGCGATGCGACCGGCAGCTTCATGAACGGATTCATGTCGGAGATCTGCGTCCGGTGCGCCACCATCGCGCGCTCCTTGCGTTCGAACTGATCGCGTACGTCGATCACGCAGTTCGGCTCGACGCGCGGCAAGTCGTCGATGCCTTCCTCCTGCGCGACGTTCGGCTCCATGATCCCGCTCTCCTGCATCTCTTGCATCAGCCGGCCGAACTCCTGCATAGGGATCGCCGTGTAATACAGCGCGTTCGCCTGCCACGCCGCGCCGGCCCCGGCGTAACGCGATGCGTCCGCCGCCGCGCTGAATGCTTCCTTCGCGTGAAAATGCACCGCGATGTGGTCCGGATGGCCGTAACCGCCGCTCTCGTCCCACGTCACCACGATCCGCGGCCGCGTCTCGCGGATCAATCGCACCATCGCTTCGACGACATCGTCGGCAGCGGCGTTCATCAGCGCGTCCGGATGCTCATTCTCGGCCGTCCCCTTCATTCCCGAGTCGCGGAAGCCCAGGAAGCGCACGTCGGACACGCCGAGGATCGTCATCGCATCGCGCAGTTCCTGCTCGCGATAGTCCGCCAGCGTCTCGGGCGTCGCGCCGGTCCCCGGCGAGATCTCCCCGACCTCGCCGCGCGTCGCCGAGACCATCGTCACCGGCACGCCGCGGTCCGCGTATCGCGCGACCGTCGCGCCGACGCCGAACGTCTCGTCGTCTGGATGAGCAAAGATCGCCAGGATTCCGCCTTCGGGCATAACTCCTCCTATCACGTGCGCAAGTGATCCAGTCTGACACGCGCGCGCCCCAGCATCACGTATGGCCCGTTGCCTGTCCCGTCCGCCGTAGGCCCGAAAACTCCACCCGCGATCCCGACGACCGACGACCGACGACCAGGCGACCAGACGACGGCTGGTCGCCCCGCCGCCCCGCGTGGTACCGTCGCGCCATGCCCACCATCACCCTCCCTTTCGGCGACGCCACCATCGATGCCGAACTCCCCGCACGGGCGCGCGTCGTCGCGCGCAGCGGTGGCGCCGGTTCCGGCGGCGGCCTCCAGCCCGTCGCTGACCTGGAGTCGACGATCCGGCAGGCCCTCGATCGACCGCTCGGCCTGCCGCCGATCCGCGAACTCGTGCGCCCCGGCTCGCGCGTCGCCATCGCCTTCGACGATCCCACCGTGACGTCCTTCGGCCCGATCCGCCGCGTCGCCATCGAGGCGATCCTCGCGCAACTCGTCGATGCCGGCGTCCGCGAGGACGATGTGCGGCTGATCTGCGCCAACGCGCTGCACCGTAAGTTCACGCGTGAAGAACTCGCCACGATCATCGGACAGGAGTTGGTCGACCGCTTCGGCGAGCGCCTCTTCTGCCACGACGCCGAAGATCGCGACAACATCGTCAATCTCGGCACGACGCCGCGCGGCTACGACGTCGAACTCTCCCGTCACGCCGCCGAAGCGGATCTCTGCGTGTACGTGAACGCCGGCCTGCACCTGGGATTCAGCGGCGGCTGGAAGTCGATCGCCGTCGGGCTATCGACATGGCGCTCCATCCGCCACACCCACCACCCCGACGGCATGTCGATGTCCGTGCTCAACAACCGCATGCACGACGTGCTCAACGAGATGGGCGCGCACCTCGAAGCCTCACTCGGCAAGCGCATGTACAAGATCGAGTGCGTGCAGGCGTCGCCGACGAGGATCGCGCACGTCTGGGCGGGCGGCGTCTCCGAAACGCGCGCCGCTGCGCTCGACGTCATGGCCTCACGCAACGCGCCGCGTCGTTCGCAATCGGAGCCCGCCGATGTCGTCGTCTACGGCCTCCCCGCATGGAGCCCGTACGCCGTCTTCGGCCAGATGAACCCAATCCTGACGCTGATATCGTCCGGCCTCGGCTATCTCGGCGGCTACATCGAAGCGCTCGGCAAACCCGGCTGCACCGTCGTGCTCGCGACGCCGTGTCCGGAGGCGTGGGACATGGAACACCACCCCTCGTACCGCGACGCCTGGGACCGTGTGTTACCCGCGACACGCGACCCGTACGAGATCATGCGCAGGCACACCGACGAGTTCGCCACGCATGCCGGCTACATCGACCGCTACCGCAACGGCGTCGCGTTCCACCCCGTCCACGCGATCCTCGCGACGCATCCGCTACGCCGCCTCAAGCACGCATCACGCGTCATCGTCGCCGGCGCACTCGATCCGGCGGTGCCACAGCACATCGGCTTCGACCACTCCCCGTCCGTCGAATCCGCCCTCACCGAAGCCGAACGCCACCACGGCCCCGACTGCTCCATCGTCTGCGTGAATTGAGCGCAGCCGTCATTCCGAGCGAAGCGAAGGCAGCGTCATTCCGAACGAAGCGAAGAACAGCGTCATTCAGAGCGAAGCGAAGAATCTCTCTCGTGGTCGCCACGCATGAAGGCAATTCCTCGCGTACCCTCACGACGAACGCGCATCAGAGCGAAGCGAACAACAGCGTCATTCAGAGCGAAGCAAAACAGCGTCATTCAGAGCGAAGCGAAGAATCTCTCTCCTGGTAGCCGCAAATGAAGACATTCCATGTGTACATCATGACGAACGCCGCGCGTGGCACGCTCTACGTCGGTGTCACGAACGCGATCGCCCGACGCGTCGACGAACACAAGTCGAAGCGCTCACCCGGGTTCACGCGCCGCTACAACCTCTCCATGCTCGTCTACGCGGAGACGGCCGATGACGCGCTGTCGGCGATCGCCAGGGAGAAGCAGATCAAAGGTCTGAGCCGATCGAAGAAGATCGCGCTGATCGAAGCGGAGAATCCTGGCCGGGCTGATCTCGCCCATGACTGGTTCGCTGGCGACGCTCATGGCGACGTCCGGCCAAAGCAGCGTATCCCGGCGCAGCCGCACGAGAGAGACTCTTCGCTTCGCTCTGATTGACACGTTTCGACGCCCCTCGCAACTATGGCTCCCTCGCTCCAATGGGCGACCTTAAGGACCTGCCGCGGTACGATCCCCCTCTCACAACGAAGGAGATCCCCATGCCCAACGCACTCACCCCCGAAATCAAAGAACAACGCAAGCAGGCGAAAGCCTTCCTCGACGAGCACATCATCCCCAACGAGCCCGCCCTCCAGCAGCACGACGCGAACGCCGCCGCCCTCATGAAAGACCTCCAGGCGCGCGTCAAATCGATGGGCATGTGGGCGATGTTCATCGGCCCGGAGGCCGGCGGCACCGGCACCGGCTTTCTGGCCTACGCCTACGTCAACGAGATCCTCGGCCGCAGCCCCTTCGCGCCGCGCGCCTTCGGATGCGCCGCCCCCGACACCGGCAACGCCGAGATCCTGCACCAGTTCGGCACCCCCGACCAGAAGGAGCGCTGGATGAAGCCGCTGATCGCCGGCGACATCCGCTCCTGCTTCTCGATGACAGAGCCCGAAGTGTCGGGCGCCGACCCCACGGGCCTGCGCACGCGCGCCCTGCGCGACGGCGACGAGTGGGTGATCAACGGCCACAAGTGGTTCACCAGCGGCGCCATCGGCGCGTCGTTCGCGATCGTCATGACCGTCAGCGATCCCGAAGCCGAGCAGCACCGCCGCATGAGCCAGATCATCGTCCCGACGGACACGCCCGGCTTCAACATCGTCCGGCCCGTGCCCGTCATGGGCGAGACCGACGGCGCCCACTGCGAGATCATCTATGACAACGTGCGCGTCCCCGTCACGAACACGCTCGGCGAGGCCGGCGATGGCTTCCGCATCGCGCAGCGGCGCCTCGGGCCGGGGCGCATCCATCACTGCATGCGCTGGCTGGGACAGATGCAGCGCGCGTTCGAACTGATGTGTACCTACGCGCTCAAGCGCGAGGCGTTCGGCGGCCCGCTCGCCGACAAGCAGACCGTGCAGAACTGGATCGCCGACTCCGCCGCCGAGATCCAGGCGTCGCGCCTGCTCACACTCGCCGCCGCCGAAAAGATCGACCAGGGCGACGAAGCGCGCGCCGAGATCTCGATCATCAAGTTCTTCGGCGCCAGGGTCCTGCACGACGTCATCGACCGCGCGATCCAGGTGCACGGCGCCCGCGGCGTCTCCGGCGACACGCCGCTCGAGAGCATGTACCGCAACGCGCGCGCCGCCCGCATCTACGACGGCCCGGACGAAGTGCATCGCATGGTCGTAGCCCGCCGCATCCTCCGCACCTTCAAAGACGGCGGCGTGTGGGAGTTTGAGTAGAGAGCTCGCTCTCTCTCAGGGATTGGCTACGAAGTCGCTGGCATTGAGGGCCCGTAATCTGGGTTTGAGTTCGGCAACCCAGAGTTCAACTCGCTCGGCAAGTTCACGGAATATGTCGTCATGCTGGTTTGGGCCAATGCTCAGCCTCTGCATGACGTGACTCTCGATCCGACCCGGGTTCTCCAGCCACTCTAGTTGACCGAGTCTCGCTTCAAGCGCGGCGGCGTCTCTCTGAAGCAAGTGGAAGTGCGGCTTCGAGTCTGGGCCGCCTAGCACGAGCTTGAGCCGCACGGAATCGTTGTTGGTGAGAATCACCAGCGTGAAGTTCGTTCGACCAAGGGCAACCGCCATCTCAGATGGGAACATCGGCTGCCCAATTCGGATCGGGCTGGTTCGTTCCAACATGTACTCACGAAACGCCGACCAGAATTCCATCTGGTGCTGAGCAGTTGGGGACAGCTCTTTGTCGGTGGCTGCTGCGCGGCTAACGCGTTGCTGCCAGCCATTCGGTTGACTTGCGATGTTGAATCGAGGCGCCGGTGCCGAGCCCCCTATTCGCCAAAGCTCGATCTCGAGGCCGAAGAAGTTGATTCCACCACTCGATGTTCGATTCAGCCAATCAAGCGCGGCCCGATGCTCGTCTGTGAACCGCGCAGCCACCCAAATCATAGTCACGCATTCGAGCCCTGCGGCATACGTCAACAGTTGACCAAGATGTATGTGGTCTGTTCGCTCGAGCTGATTCTCGATCACGACAAAGTGCCCCGTCAGCGTATCTTGGCAAAGAATGTCAGCTCGGTACGGGCCAACAAATTTCTCCTCCGCGTTCGCCTCGAGCGAGATCCCGATTGTTTCGCCAAGAACGGCTAAGTTCTCTGGCCTCGCGAGCCAAGGTGTGAACTCGTACGGTTCTGATGACCAGTAAGTGCGGAGGTCGACACGTTCGAGGCGCGCTAGGGCAGGCTTGTCGCCGTTCACATCCATCACACCGGCTCCAGCCGCACCCCCACACCCTCACGCGTCTCAACCCGAATAGCATCCCCGGCGCGCACGACGCCACCCTCCACCACCACCCCCATGATGCCGGCCTTCCGCATGATGCTCCCGTCTTCGAGCTTGCGTGCCACCTGTTGCAGCAGCCGCTCGTCGATGCTGTTGAGCTGCGTGCACGGGGTGCGCAGACCGGTGATCTCGACCACCACGCTCTCGCCTATGTGCAGCCGCGCGCCGACGGTCAGCTCCAGGATCGACAGGCCGCGCGTCGTGATGTTTTCGCCCATCCGCCCCGGTTGCACGTCAATGCCGAGCGCCGCCATCTCGTCGAACAACTCGCTATGGATCAGGTGTACCTGCCGCCGGTTCGGCAGCTCCGGCGTCTTCGCCGCGCGCGAGCGATGCCGCACCGTCGCGCCCGCGTGAAAGTCCCCCTCGACGCCATGACCCGCGATCAGCCTGATCTCCGGCATCGGATCCTTGCCGATGCCGCCCGTAGGACTGCTGTTCACCGAAACGACTTCGCCCTGCATCTGCTCCTCCACCTGCTCGTGAGGAATTGTACCGACTCCCCCAATCTGTCCTCATCTGCTCCATCTGCGGACAACCCCTCGCCCCGTACGGCGCCGACCCTCCCCAATCTGTCCTCATCTGTTCCATCTGCGGATAACCGGTTCATCTGTGGCGAATAGTCGACGCTACTCCCGCACTTCGATCGTCGCCTCCACCTCCAGCGCGATGTTGAACGGCAGCGAAGCAACGCCGACGGCAAGACGCGCGTGCTGCCCCGCTTCGCCGAACACCTCGACGAAGAGGTCGGACGCGCCGTTGATCACCTTCGTGTGCAGCAGAAACTCCGGCGTCGCGTTGACGACGCCGTACACCCGCACGAAGCGCGACACGCGGTCGAGCGTCCCTAGCGCATCGCGGATCGTCGCCAGCACGCCGAGCCCCGCGACGCGCGCCGCCTCGCACCCCGCGTCCGCATCGAGGTCCGCGCCCAACCGCCCGAAGATCGCGGTGCCGTCGGCGCGCAACGGAATGTGGCCGGCCGTCATGAGGACGCCGCGGCTCACGATCGCGTGCAGGTACGTGCCGGCCGGCGGCGGCATCTTCGGCAATTCGAGCCCCAGTGCCCTCAGCCGCGCTTCCGCAGATTCCGTCGTCACGTCAGCAGCCACAATCATCTCCGATCCTCTGATGCGCTCGTCATTCATCGCGCGTCGTCGAGGAGCCACGTGCGGCGCCGTGCTCGCCGTAACGAAACGCGCCGGGAAAGTCGTCCTCGACTTTCTTCTGCTTGCCACTCCATTCGTCGATCACGATGCGATACACCGCCGTCAACTTCAGTTCGTCGTCGTTCGGCAGGCGATAATCGTCGCCCGGCGCCAGGTGCGGGAAGTATTTCCGCACCAGCAGGTCGAGCATCCATCGCTTCTCCAGCGGGTCCTCGACAAGACGCGCCCGCCCGAAGACGACGACGCCGTTGTACTCGACGCTCATGTTGAACGCGCGCTCCGAGGGCAGCAACCGTCCCATCTCCGTCACGCTGAAGCACACCGCATCCTCAGCCTCCACGTTCGATGCCGTGCGGCCCGTGCGGGCGCTGTGCATGTAGATGACGTGCTCCGCCTCGTCGAAGACGAACATGTTGCTGTTGATGAAGGGCTGGCCGCCGCGCACGGTCGCCATGATGCCCATCGGCGCGCGATGCAGCAGGCTGCGGATGAACGCGTCGTCTTCGACCTGGCGGTCCTTCCGTCGCACCTCGGTCAGCGATCGTGGGTCGCACATGGCTCTTCCTCCTGTTCGATCATCCGTCGTATAATGGCCCCCGAAAAGAGCCAATGCAGCAAGCGTCGCTGGGGCCAATAGCATGACGTCGCTGCCGCAGGTCAGACTCGATCCCGGCTCGCCCGAGCCTATGTACCGCCAGCTCTACGATGCCGTCCGCAAGGCGGTGCTCGACCGCACGCTGGCGCCCGGCACCCGCCTGCCCGCCACCCGCGAGCTGGCCCGCGACCTCGGCGTCGCGCGCAATACCGTCATGCTCGCCTTCGACCAGCTCATCGCCGAGGGCTACGTCGAAGGCCGCGTCGGCGCCGGCACCTACGTCACCGATGCTCTGCCGGACGAACTCCTCTCGGCACGCACGCCATCTCGGAGCCCGCGGCGGCCGGCGGCTGGCCGTGCGCTCTCCGAACGCGGCCGCATGCTCTCGCGCACGCGCGTCACGCTGAACCCGCCCGACCAGCCCGAACGTCGCGCCTTCCGCATGGGCATGCCGGACTTCGCCGCCTTTCCCTTTCGTGAGTGGGCGCGTATTACTTCCAGGCTGTGGCGCGATCCGCCGCACGAGTTGTTGTTCTACGGCGACCCCGCCGGCTATGCGCCGCTACGCGCCCAGATCGCCGCCTACGTTGGCGCCGCCCGCGCCGTCCAGTGCGATGTCTCACAGGTGATGGTCGTCGCCGGCTCGCAGCACGCGCTCGAGTTGGCCGCGCGCTTGCTCGTTGATCCCGGCGATGCCGTTTGGATCGAAGACCCCGGCTATCTCGGCGCTCGCGCGGCGCTTCAGTCCAGCGGCGCCCGTCTCGTGCCCGTACCTGTCGATGACGAAGGCATCGACGTCGAAGCCGGCATGCGCCGTTGCGCCGACGCTCGCGTCGCCTACGTCACGCCGTCGCATCAGTTTCCGCTCAGTGTCACCATGTCGCTCGGGCGACGCCTCGCACTGCTCGACTGGGCGGCACGCGCGAACGCATGGATTCTCGAGGACGACTTCGACAGCGAGTACCGCTACGCCGGGCGTCCCCTCGCCTCGCTACAGGGCCTCGACGGCTACGCGCGCGTCATCTACATCGGCACGTTCAGCAAGGTGATGTTCCCGTCGCTGCGCATCGGCTACATGGTCGTGCCACCGGACCTCGTCGATGCCTTCGTCGCCGCGCGCGCCATCGTCGACCGCCACCCGCCGCTCGTCGAGCAGGCGGCGCTCGCGCAGTTCATGGCGGAGGGGCACCTCGCGCGCCACATTCGCCGCATGCGCACGCTCTACGAGGAGCGTCAGCAGCAACTGCTCGAGGCGGGACGGCGCGAGTTGCGAGGCCTCATCGACCTGCAGCCTGCCGACACAGGGATGCACGTCGTCGGCTGGCTGCCCCAGGGAGCCGACGATGCGGCGGTCTCGCGCGCGGCATCCGCCGGCGGCGTCGACGCGCCGGCCCTCTCGCAATACTGCCTCGAAGCGAAGCTTCCGCCCGCCCTGACGCTCGGCTACTCCGGCTGCGACGAGCGCGCCATCCGCGATGGGGCCGCGACGCTCGCCCGCGTGCTCGCAGGCCGCCGGTGACGCTTCCACGTCGCATCGGCGTTGGCCTACACTTGCGCTGATTTGCTGAGCTACGCTGCATTGCTGCGCATCATCCTCGCCTTCGACTCCGACGACCCGGGCGACTGGCTGCGCGACCATGGCTCCGTCATCGTCGCGGCGATCGTCCTCGCCATGATCGCCGTTTTCTTCGTGCGGAGGCTGGTGCCGCACGTGCTTCGTCCCGCCGTGACGCGCCAGATGTCCGGCCGCCCGACGACCGAGATCGACCGCCGCATCGAGACGCTCGCCGGCGTTATGATCCGCACCGCCGAAGTCGTGCTCTTCTTGCTCGCACTGTTCACGGTCCTGCCCGAGTTCGGGCTCGATATCCGCCCGGTGCTCGCCGGCGTCGGCATCACGGGCATCGCGCTGGGGTTGGGCGCGCAGTCCCTCGTGCGGGACACGCTCAATGGCATCTTCATCCTCAGCGAGAACCAGTACGCGCGGGGAGACGTCGTCACGATCGCCGGCGTCACCGGCACCGTCGAGGACGTGAGTCTGCGTCGCACGCTCGTCCGCGACGTCGATGGCGTCATCTACACCGTGCCGAACAGTTCTGTGGCGGTCGCCGCCAACTTCACGCGCGACTTCGCGAAGGTGCGCGTCACGATCCCGGTCGCACCTGCGAGCGATCTCGCCGAAGTGCGCCGTATCGCCGACGAAGTCGGTCAGCAACTCGCGGCGGAAGCCGAGTACCGAGACCGCATTCTGGCGCCGCCGCAATACCTCCGCGTCGATAGCATCGATGCCAACGGGGTCGCCGTGCAGGTTAACGGGACGGTGCGCCCCGGCAGCCAGTGGGAGATCGCCGGCGTCTTGCGCGCACGACTCCTCGAAGCGCTGCAAGCCAACGGTATCAAGACGCCCTGGGGTTAGGCCCCTTGCGGCTGCCGCCGGTCCTTCGGCTGCCCCGCCGGCTCGTTGCCCTCACTCGCGCCTTCGCCTAACTCACGCCGGATCTGGATGAAGCGCATCACGTCGCCGCGGTCGAGCATCCCGACGGGCTCGCGACCGCGCACGACCGGCAGTTGGTTGACATCGCGCTCGACCATGATGTGCAGCACGTCTGCCAGGCACTGACCGGGCGCGACCGTGTGCAGCTGACCCGCCGGCGTCATCGCCCGGTACACACTCGTCGACGCCCACTCCTCGCGCGGCACCTTCCGGACGTCGGTCAGCGTAACCAGGCCCGCCAAATCGTCGCCGCCGATCACCATGAACGCCCGCGCGTTCGTGCGCATGATGCCATCGTGCACCAGTTCCTCGACCGTCATCTCGGGACCGACGGAGGGGATGTCCTTCCGCATCACCTCATCGACGCGGATGCCGCTCAGCGTCGTTTCCATCAGGAGTTGCTCGTAGCTGGCGCTCGCCGCTCCGCGCAGGAAGAAGCCGATGAACATGAACCACAGTCCGCCGACAAGGTTCCCGAAGAACACCTGCACAAGTCCCAGCGCCATGATCCCGTACGCCAGCCACTCTCCGACGCGTGACGCCGTGCTCGTCGCGCGCAGCCGGTCGCCATTCCGCGACCACACGATCGAGCGAAATACGCGGCCGCCATCGAGCGGAAAGCCGGGCAGCATGTTGAAGATCGCCAGCGACACGTTGATCAGCGCCATGTACGCGCTTAGCCCGGCGATGCCGTCGTCGAACGGGTAGAGGACCGCCCACCCGGCCGCGAACAGCGCCCCCAGCGCGAGGCTCGTCGCCGGCCCGACGATCGCGATCTTGAATTCGTCACCCGGTTTCTCCGGCTCTTTCGAAAGGTTCGCCGCGCCGCCGAAGATGAAGAGCGTGATGCTTCGCACCGGCAGTCCGAGCCTGTTCGACACGACCGCGTGCGACATTTCGTGGATCAGTACCGACAGGAAGAACACCGTGGAGACAACCACCGCGCCCGTCCAACGCTGCGCCGCCGACCAGTCCTCGTAGTAGTACTCCAGCACCCCCGTCGCGAACGACCACGTGACGACGAGGAAGATGAAGATCCAACTCCAGTGGGCGCCGATCTCGACGCCGAATAATCGCCCGAGTCTGAAGGAACTCGTCATCGCGCCCCCTTCTACAATCCCTCATCGATCATAAGACAGGAAACGTTGGCGATTCATGACGATTGGGAGTGGAAATAGCAGCCTTTCGTCACATTACGCGCCCGTCCCGGTCGAGCGGCGCACCGGCCTCACGAATCGCAACGCGAAGTACACCACCCGAACGCAGACTGCGGAGAGTCCGGAACCAGCTCGCCATCGCCCGCCGCCCGAAATGACAAGAGGCGCCTCGTCATACTTCACGCTAACCCGCGCCGTCCTAGCGCACGCGCTCTTCCAGCGCCCTGATCACTTCCTTGATGGTCTCTTGCCGCCAGCCACCCCAGGTCGGCCCGTTTTGGAACGCGATGTACTCCTGCTTCGCGGCCTCAGCTTCTTCTGGCGTCTTGTCGGGCTTCCGCATGCGCAGGTACATCGGCGCAAGCTCGTGCATCTGCTCATTCGCGAGCACCGGCCGCTCGATGAAGTGTGCGATGTACTCCATGTCCTTCGTGTAAAAGACGGTCACGGGGATCGACTCGAATTCACCGTCCTTCAGGAACTGCGCCATGATGTCCTTGTGCTGGTCGCGCGGGAAGACGCGCAACTCCATGCCGGTGGCCTCCGCGACGCGCGCGAATACCGGCATCCCACGGAAGACGTCCGGACACCAGTCCTCGCCCAGTACCAGCATTTTCGCCGGCCCGCCTGCCTTCTGCATCAGCCCCTTCAGCGCCGCCACATCATCGTCCTGGACCGTCGTACCGTCGTAGTTCTCCTGGAACCGCGCCCGATTGCGCTCGATCGAGCCAACGTACTGCTCGTACGTCATGCCCTGAGCGTAGCGCTCCGGCGTCACGACGGATTCCTTCTGCTGCACCACGGGCGTCTCCTTTCGGAACGTCATACGGGGCTAGAAGGGCAGTGTAACATCTACAGCGCCTTGTGGTCGTCAGGGTCGCAACGCTCGATCAGGCGCATGCTATCCTCAATCGTGCTCGAAGCCAGTTCCGCCGTGGATTCCCCTCGACGCGCCACTTCGCTCACCGACCGCATCGCCTCCCGATGGCGCAACGACCTTGTGTTCTTCGCCATCGCCGCCGTCATCATCGCGCTCGATCAACTGACAAAGTGGCTCGTCCGCTCGAACCTGTCCTACGGTGAGACGTGGCCTGAGAACAGCGATGCCCTCGTCCGGATCATCCACGTCACGAACAGCGGCGCCGCCTTCGGCATCCTCCAGGGCCAGACGCCTTTCCTCATCATCACGAGCATGCTCGGGCTGGCCGCGATCCTCCTGTACTACATCTATCCGCCGATGGATCACGGACTCGTTCGTGTCGCGCTCGGCCTGCAGCTGGGCGGTGCCATCGGCAATCTCATCGACCGCGTGCGGCTCGGCGAGGTGACGGACTTCGTCGATGTCGGCAGCTTCCCGACGTTCAACGTCGCTGACTCCGCGATCACGGTCAGCATCATCGCGGTGCTGGCGTTCTTCTTCCTCCAGGAAGCGCAGGGACCCGGCGAGCACGGCCCTCCCGACGATGCCGGAAAAGCGCCGGCCGCCGACGACTAGCTTGATTGCCGATAGGGCGGGCGAGCGGCTCGATGTCTTCGTCGCGCGCATGCTGCCCGGCCTCACGCGATCGCGCGTCCAGAAGCTGATCGATGATGGCTACGTCGTTGTGACCGGCGTCCGCGCGAAGCCGGCCTTGCGGCTGGAATTGGGCCAGACCGTGCAGGTCGACCTCCCCGCTCCCGTCCAAGCGCGCGCGGAACCCGAAAGGATCCCGCTCGACATCATCTTCGAGGACGCAGACCTGCTCGTCATCAACAAGCCCGCCGGCATGACCGTGCACCCCGCACCCGGCCACCCCGCCGCGACGCTCGTCAATGCCATCCTCGCCCACGCCGACGATCTCTCCGGCATCGGCGGCGTCCTGCGTCCCGGCATTGTGCACCGGCTCGACCGCGACACGTCCGGAGTCATCCTGGTCGCCAAGAACGACGCGGCGCACAACGCCCTCGCGCGCCAGCTCAAGGCGCGGACGGTCGAAAAGACCTACATGGCAGTCGTCGAGGGCACGCCGAAACCGGCTGAAGGTGTCATTGATGCACCGATCGCCCGCGATCCGCGCAACCGTCAGCGCATGGCGATCGTCGAGAACGGACGCGCATCGGTGACGGCGTACAAGGTCATCGAGCGCTTTCGCGGCTACTCGCTCATCGAAGCACGCCCGAAGACGGGACGGACCCACCAGATCCGCGTCCACCTCGCCGCCATCGGCCACCCGATCGTCGGGGATCGTGTGTATGGCAAGGCGGTGGCCTTCGTACCACGCCAGTTCCTGCATGCCTACCGCATCGAATTCGACGATCAGCGGACGCACGCGCGCGTCGAATACGAAGCGCCGCTGCCGGATGATCTCGCCAAGGCACTGGCCCATCTGCGATCGTCCGGCTGACCCTCCTGCGCGGTATCATCGCGCATGACTGTCGGCGACGCCTTTTCCTCTAGTTTCGCCGACGTAAGGTGCGTTTACCAGCACCTGTTCTTCGCCGTCTACGCCGGCAGACGCGCTGGTGCAGCCGCGCCATGAAGATCTTTCGCTTCGACCGCGGCGTCGCGCATCACATCGCTCAGTTCGAAAGCTCGTTCGAGCATCAGTTTCTCGCGATCGCCCGCGGAGGTGAAGTGCGTATTTCGATCATGTACCTCGGCGCCGGCGATCGTGTCGGACGCCATGAGGCACGGATCGCGCAGCTCTTTGCCGTCGTGCAAGGCAATGGTCGGGTCGAAGCGGCAGGGGCACGCACGCCGATTGCCTCCGGTCGCGCGGCGTTCTGGGGTGCGGGCGAGTCACACGCCGCTGGCACTGATACCGGAATGGTCGCGATCGTCGTCGAGGGCAACAGTCTGGGTCCCGATGCGGCGCTGGCCCAAATGGTTGACTAGCAGTCCTAGGCAAGACTCCCGGGATCGACGTCTACAGACCAATGAGGCGGCAGCACGAAGCCGCGCACCAGCGCCGCCGGATCGCGGCCGCGTATCGTGAGTTGCCAGCGCCATCGGCCGCGCACGCGGGGTACGTACGCCGGCGCCGGCCCGATGATCTCGTCGTCCGACCCGAACTCGCTGCGCCTCAGCGATAGCGCCCGCTGCATGCGCAGCGCTTCTTCACGCGCGTAGCGCGCGTTCGGATGCGTGAACGACATGCGCACGAGCCGCGCGAACGGCGGATAGCCAGCGACCTGTCGCGATTCCAGTTCCGCCGCCGCAAGCCCCTCGTAGTCGTAGCGCGAAGCCGAGTCGATGGCATAGTGGTCCGGCTGGTATGTCTGGATAATGACGCGGCCGTCGCGTTCGCCGCGTCCTGCCCGTCCTGCCACCTGTGTGAGCAACTGGAACGTGCGCTCGCCGGCGCGAAAGTCAGGCAAGTGCAACCCGACGTCCGCATTGACGACGCCGACGAGCGTCACGGCAGGCATGTCCAGCCCTTTCGCGAGCATCTGCGTGCCGATGAGGATGTCGGCATCGTGTGCCAGGAACTTCGCGAGAATCTGCTCGTGCGCATGACGCCCGCGCGTCACGTCGTGGTCCCAGCGCAAGAGCCGGGCGTGCGGGAACGCACGCGCCGCTTCCGCCTCCACTTTCTCGACGCCCACGCCCACCAGCCGCACGCGCGGACTTCCACACTGCCGGCACGTGGCGGGCAACCGTTGCTGGCGGTTGCACTGGTGGCAGACCAGCCGGTCGTATTGCCGGTGATACGTCAACGCAACGGCGCAGTTCGGGCATTGAGGCACGAAGCCGCAATCCCGGCACTGCACATGCCCCGCGAGCCCGCGCCGGTTGAGAAACAGGATCACCTGCTCGTCTGCCGCCAGCGCAGCCGCGATGCCTGTCTGAAGCGCGCGGCTGAACATGCTCCGATTGCCCGCGTGCAGTTCGTCCGCCATGTTCACCACAGCGATCTGCGGCATACCCATGGATGCTTCGATCCGTACGCTGCCGTCCGGTGCCAGGACCGGGCGTATGCGCTCCGGCAGCGTCAGCAGCGTGTACCCGTCACTCTGCGCGCGCGCGTACGACTCGACGTCGGGTGTTGCGCTGCCGAGCACCACGGTCGCGCCCTTCAGCCGCGCCAGTTCAATCGCGACGGTGCGCGAATGATAGCGCGGTTGCGGATCGTGCTGCTTATACGTCCATTCGTGCTCCTCGTCAATGATGATGACGCCCAGTTCGGGCTGCGGCGCGAAGACCGCCGATCGCGCACCAATGACGACGTCATACTTCCCCTCGAAGATGCCGTGCCACTGGTCGAACATCTCGCCGTCACTGAGGCCGCTGTGCAGCACGGCGACTCGCTCGCACCGCTCGCGGAAGCGACGCACGGTCTGCGGCGTCAGCGCAATCTCCGGCACCATGACGATGGCCCGCCGCCCGCGTGCGATGCAATGGTCGAGCGCCTGCAAATACACCTCGGTCTTGCCGCCGCCGGTGACGCCATGCAGGAGAAACGTTCGCGCTTGCTTCTGGTCGATCGCAGCGCAGATCGCCTCCGCGGCGACCGCCTGCGCGGGCAGTAGCTCTGCGGGACGGCGCCTCGCTACGGGAATGTGGCCAAGCGGGTCGCGCTGCACCGTCTCCGTATCGAGCGTCACCACGCCGATGTCGCGTAGCCACCGCACGATCGCCGCGTCGACGCCGGCATCGGTGCGCAGAGCCGAAATCGGCTGCGCTCCCTGAACATCCAACCGCGCGATGGCGGCCAGCGCTTGCTCCGCGCGCCTCGTGCGCCGCATCGACGCGATTTCCGCGAGCGCCTCTTCGCGTGCGATAGCGAGTTCAATGTTGTGGCCATCGCGGTCGCGGCGCACGTCATTCGCGCGGACGAGCCGTTCGAGATTAGCGCGGCTTCCAGCGAGGCGCTGTGCTTCAACATCGGAGATAGCGCGCCGTTCCAGCAGGCGCTCCAGCACCGCAGCGCGCCGCGAGTGCTTTGGCGGCTCTTCGAGCGCGACGCGCGCCTCCGCCGCGCTGCGCGGCATCGCCAGGGCGGCTATGTCGACGGTCTTGCGCCCAATGCGCGGCCGCTGCAGCGCATATTCGCGCACGACGAGATCCCTGCGCTCGAGTTGCGCCACTACGGGCTCCACGGCTTTGAAGGACAGCTTTTCCCGCAGCGCATCGACGTCTATCGATGCGTGCTTCGCGATCTCGGCGATCGCCTCCTGTTGTCGCGCGGGCAGATCGAGTCCGGCCACTTCATCCGCGTCTACGAGCGGGCGCACGATCGTCAACGGCTTGCGCTCGAACCCCGGCGGCAGCATCAACGCCACCGCGTCGAACACCGGCGCGATGCAGTAATCGGCGATCCAGTTCGCGAGCGCGACGCGGTCCTCGTCGAGCAGCGGTGTCTCGCCGATCAGCGACCTGAGCTCGCGAATCTTCTCCGGCTCGGAGAACACCGGCGTCGTGTGCACGTCCAGCACGATGCCCTGCAGCGTCAGCCGGCCGAACGGCACATAGGCGGCGTGCCCCGGCCGCACGTCAAGCCCGTCGGGCACGGCGTAGCTGAACGTCTGACGGTGCGGAAACGTCGAATTGACGGCAACTTCGGCAAACAGTTGTGGCATATGGTTCGTCAAACAAAAAAGGAAGGCTTCCTGCCTTCCCCGATGATACGAGCCGCCCGGCGCGGTTACACGGTCGGTCGTGCCTTCTCCTTGATGCGGGCGGCCTTGCCTGTCAGGCCGCGCAGATAGTACAACCGCGCCCGCCGCACCCGCCCCTGGCGCATCACCTGCACCTTCTCGAGGCGCGGAGAGTGCAGGTTGAACGTCCGCTCGACACCCACGCCATGCGCGATGCGGCGAACCGTGAAATTCGCGCCGGCGCCGCCCTTGTTGCGGCGGATAACGACGCCTTCGAACACCTGTGTCCGTTCGCGCTCCCCCTCGACCACCTTTGCGCTCACGCGCACGGTGTCCCCCGGGCCGAACGGCTCGATGTTCGTGTTCTCTTCGCGTTCAATGAGGTTGCTGACATCCATGGCCACGATAGGATAGCGGCCGCACTGGCGAATCCGCAAGAAAACGGCACGCTTCTAGCTAAACGGCGTGATGAAACCGATCTGCGGAGCATCGAGGTCGACGCACGCCCAGCCGGGCATCGGCATGGTCCGCCATGCCTCGTACGGATCCTCCAGCCCGATGGTCCGCGCGAGCCACGCCGTCAGCACGCGTCCATGCGAGACGACTGCGGCCGGGAACTCACCCTGGCTGACCAGCGCGACGCCGGCGGCGAAGCGGTGCGCAGCCTGCGCGGCGCGCTCCGCCCCTCTCGGCGCACCCGCTCCGTCTTCCAGGACCGCCCGCACGGCGTCGTTGAACTCATCGGCATTGCCGATCCAGTCCGGCATCCGCAACTCGTCGAAGCCGTCGACGACGTTTGCAACGAGTCCGAGCGCGTCTGCGATGATCAGGCCCGTGTTGCGCGCCTTCGCTTCGCTGCTCGTGTAGATCGCCTCCAGCTCCCACGTATGCGCGAGCTTCGCAAGCGCCCGCGCTTCTTCAATGCCACGCTCCGACAGCGGCCAATCGCGGGGCGCGCTTTCCGGTTGGACCACCGGAGATGCGTGTCGAATGAGAAACAGCTGGCGCATAGCTAAACCGGCACACCCGTGAGGAACAGCAGACCGCGCGCCAGCACTTCTCCGACGAGCACGGCCCCGACAGCGATGTAGAGCAGGCCCGTCGCCGACATCATCGCCATGTCATTCTGCGGGTAGCCCTTGCTCGAAACATACGCCATGCTCGTCAACGCCGCCGCGAACAGCATCCCGATCGCGATCCGCAGCCAGAACGCCGGGTTCGCGCCGAGGTCGCTCGACCCCAGGAACGCCGTCGCGTCGGGCGCCTCCCGGACGGGGATGATGACGTTGATCACGAGCAGCACGGCTTGCAGCGCGATCGCCGCCAGCAGCAGCAGTGTGATCTCCTGCAAAGGCTGTTTCGAGAGGCGGGGCGTCGTCAGGTACCAGTGGCCTAGCGTCATCGCCAGCACCACGCCGCCGACTGCCAGCGTGCCCGCCAGCACGCTCAGCATCACCCCGAAGAAGCCCCACGTCGGCAGGCTCACGTAGTACGAGACGAGTCCGATCAGGACGACGCCCGTAATCAGCGAGATTCCGCCCGCTAGCATCGACCGGCGCTTGTCTTCCTGCATCACGTACCAGAAGTATGGCAGCGTCGTCGCGAGGAAGACGACGGTTGCGACTTTCACCCACGTGAGGATGCTGTCCTCCAGCCGGTAGCCGCCTATCACCGACTTGGGATCGAGGACGAGCGCATTCAGCAGCAGCACGACCGCACCCGTGGCGACCATCGCGGCGCTGAGCTTTAAGAAGCCCGGCGTCACGTTGCCGCGCCAATCCGCAAGCATGCAAACCAGCAGGCTGCCGACGCAGAACTCGATCAGGACGATGAATGACGTATAGGGAAGCGCGTCGAGGTTCATGCAGACTCATAGTAGAAGGCGTATTCTCGTTGGACAAAGAGCGACCGGGTCATCTTCCTACAGGCACGCTCGCTAGACGCGGAGAGTCTGTTTGTTGCGACCCGCCGTCGCCGACCCGATCGGTGGCCGGGGCCCGCCCGTGAGCCCCCGTATCAACGGCCCCAGCCGCCGCCAGTCCTGCATCTGCGCGTCGTGCGCGCGGTGCAGCGTCGACTGGCGTCCGGGGTGGTACATCGGCACCAGCCAGCGCCCGTGCCACGCGACCGGGCGTCCGATGTCGCTGCGAAGATGTGCGTCGTGTGGCGCGATCGCCCGCAACGACTCGAGCGCGACCTGTCCAAGCGTTACTACTACGCGCGGCCGCACGATCTCGAGCGTCCGCGTGAGGAACGGCCGGCACCGCGCGACCTCTTTCGACGTCGGTGCCCGGTTGCGTTGCCTCTCGTCGATCGGATTGCAGAGCACCGCGTTCGTGATGAAGCTCTCGCTCCGTGCGATGCCCGCGGCCTCGAGGAATCTCGTGAAGCGCTTACCGGACTCATCGCGTGTCAGCGGCACGCCGGTGATCGCCCCGCCGCGCCGCCCCACCGCCTCGGCGACGAACAATACTCGTGCCTGCAACGTGCCGCTCGCTTCGCCCAGCACGTGCGCATGATGCATGCGTTCGCATGCCGAGCAGGCGCGCACGTCCGCCACAAGCGATGCGAAGTCCTGCCGCCTTGCCGCTCGCGTGGCTCGGCTCGTGTCCGGGAGTCGCAAAATCGCCTCTTGTAGACCCTTCTGGATGATCGTAGGATCGCAGCATACGTCACTCCGCCCCCACACGACGCCGAGGTGCGCCAATGCGCCCCGTCCCCGAATACGACGCGAAGAGTTGGCTGCTCAAGGCGCTGCGCGAAACTGCGCACGCCATGGAGTCGCTCCTTTGGAATCTCGATGACGGGCTCGACCGCCGTCCCGCCGATGACGAATGGTCGTGCGTCGAACTCGTGAACCACATGATGGAGATGGAGCGTCGCTACATCGAGCGGCTCGAGCGCATAGTCCGTATGGATGAGCCCCGCATCGCGGCGTTCGATGGTGACTCGATCGCGTCCGAGATTCGGCCTGACCCCACCATGGCCTTCGACCTGATGGACGAGTTCGGAGTGCTGCGCAGGCAGGCCGTCTACCTGCTATGGTCGCTCGACGATGGCGATTGGGACCGCAAAGGCATGCACCCGTACCTCGGAGCGCTCACGATCACGCAAGTCGCGCGTGAGATGAACGAACACGACCTGGCGCACCTCTGGCAACTCCGCCGCCTCTGCGACGCCTTCGCCGCAGCATCCGTCTGATTCCGATCCCGTGGTAGCATGACGCCGAGGTGAGTGAACAAAATGGGCATTGTGCCGATTCGCATTGCAGGCGACCCTGTCCTGCGTGAAAAAGCGAAACGAGTGAAGAAGATCGACGCATCGATTCAGCGCCTGATCGACGACATGATCGATACCATGCGCGCCGCGCCTGGTATCGGCCTCGCCGCTCCGCAGATCGGCGTATCGCTGCGCGTCATTGTCATCGAGACGCCGGACGACGGGCTGCTTCCATTGATCAACGCCGAGATCGTCAAACATTCCGGGGAGCGCCGCCTGATGGAAGGCTGTCTCTCGGTGCCTGGCTACCAGGCCGAGATCAATCGCTCGAAGCAGGTAACTGTCAAGGCGCTCGACCGCGAAGGCAAAGAGGTCAGGATCAAGGCCGTAGATTCACTACTCGCGCAGGCGCTCGAGCACGAGATCGACCACATCAATGGCATCCTGTACATCGACTACCTGGAAAGCGCCGACGAACTCATCCCCGTGCGCCCATCGATTGACGACGGATCGCCCGCCGAGGCGGAAGTCACGCTCGTTTAGGCGAGGGCCCCTGCGACCGTTAGCCTGTCCGACCTGGCGGAGCGCATATGGCATCGAATGAACCGAATCGGTGGCTGAACACGCGTAGCCGCTCCGGCGATGCGTACGATGCGACATACAAACGCCGTGCGGCCGCCGGCGAGAACGTCCACGGCGAAGCGGACTTCGTCGAGCGATTCGCGCCCCAATCCGTGCTCGACGCTGGCTGCGGCACAGGTCGCGTCGGCCGCGAACTCGCGCGTCGTGGGGTAGACGTCGTGGGCGTAGACATCGATCCGGAGATGCTCGCGACGGCAGAGCGTAAGGCGCCGGACGTAGCGTGGCACGTCGCCGATCTCAGCGACGTCGCGCTCGATCGCACGTTCGATGCGATCGTCATGGCCGGCAACGTCATGATCTTTCTCGCCCCCGGCAGCGAAAGTGAAGTCGTGGCGAACATGGCGCGGCAGCTCCGCGTCGGTGGCGTCCTGATCGCCGGTTTTCAGTTGCAGCCAGGCCGCCTCGCGCTCGCGCAGTACGACGCGTTCGCCGCCGGCGCCGGACTGGAGCCGGCCGAGCGCTGGTCAACGTGGGATTGTGCGCCATGGAGCGCCGCCGCCGACTACGCCGTCTCCGTCCACCGCAAGCCGTGACGGCGTTTCAATCGCCAGCTTCCTGGCGCGACGTCTTGAGCGTCGTCGAGGCACACGCGCGGGAGTCGGGAGCGCAAGTCTGGACCGTCGGCGGCACCGTGCGCGATGTGCTGCGCGGCCGCGACACGCGCGATCTCGACCTCGCCGTCGACCAGAACGCACTGCGATGGGCGCGCCGGCTTGCCGATCTGCTCAATGGATCATTCGTCGCGCTCGACGATGAAAATGCGGTCGCGCGCATCGTGCTCGAGGGGCGTCACATCGACGTGGCGCAACTGCGCGGCACGATCGAGGACGACCTGCGCCGCCGCGACTTCACGATCGACGCGTTGGCGGTACTGCTCGGCGCCCGCAATGTGATCGACGTCACCGGCGGCCTCGATGATCTGAAGAATCGGCGCCTGCGCATGACTTCCGAGCAATCCCTGGACGATGATCCGTTGCGCATGCTGCGCGCCGTCCGTATTGCACACGAACTCAGGTTCGCCATCGAATCGCGCACCGGGGACGCCATCCGTGCGCGCACGCCGGCGATCAACGCCATCTCGCCGGAACGTATCCGCGACGAACTGGCGCGCATGCTCGCGCTTCCCAACGCGTATGACGCCTTTCGCGCGCTCGACGACATGCGCCTGCTTGATGAGGCGATCCCCGAGTTGGCCGCCGGGCGCCGCGTTACTCAGCCCGAGGAGTTTCACGTCTATGACGTGTTCGAACACAACATCCGCGCGCTTGAGGCGATGGACCTCATGCTGCGCGAAGTTCCGCACGAGGGCGGCCGCCCGTGGCTGCGCGACGAGCTGTGGGCCGCGTTCGAGTGGTGCGCGCCGCGTCTGCGGGCGTACCTCGGCGAGGAGCTGACGGAAGGGCACACGCGAGCGGCGCTGCTGCGATTCGCCGTCCTGCTGCACGACGTCGGCAAGCCGGCCACGCGTAGCGTCGATGCTGGCGGCCGCATTCGCTTCTTCGGCCACGCCCGCGCAGGTGCGGCGCTCGCGGCGCGTATCATGCACCGTCTCCGCTTCTCGACGCGCGAAACGCAGTTCGTGCGCCTCCTCGTCGCCGAGCATTTGCGGCCGGTCCAACTCGCGCAGAAAGGCGCAGCGCCGACCAGAAAGGCGCTCTACCGCTTTTATCGCGATCTTCCTCACGCGATCCCTGCCGTGCTGCTGCTTTCGCTCGCGGACGGCGCCGCCTCGGCCGGACCGCGCTTGACACCCGAAGGTTGGGCCGCCCAGGTGCGCTACATGAACAGTTTGCTCGTGCGTTCTCAGGAGGAGGAAGGTATAGTATCCCCGCCTCGGCTCCTGACGGGTCGCGACATAATGCGCGAACTGGGCGAGTCCGAGGGCCCGCACATCGGCAGGCTGCTCGAAGCGCTGACGGAGGCGCAGGCGGCCGGTGAAGTCACAGATACGAGAGGCGCGCTGGCGTTCGTCCGCGAGCTTGCGCGCAAGGAGCGACGTCGGGGCGTTGAACGCAGCTGAGTTTGGCTTTCTCGTCATCCTGGCGATCATCCTCGCCTTCTACCTGATCGTGCTGCGGCCGCAACAGCAGGAGCAGAAGCGCCAGCAGAGGGACATCAAGGACCTGCAGGTGGGCGATGAGGTGCTGACGACCTCGGGCTTCATCGGCACGGTGAAGGAAGTGTTCATCCCCGAGAGCGGCCCCGTGCAGATCGTCATCGACTTTGGCAGCGGCGTCGTCATCAACGCGGTCGCCACGGCGATCGCGCAGCGAGTCGCGGCGGGCCAGACGCTACACTCCGGGACGCTCGCGAGACGGGAAGAGGGAAGCTAGATGCGCAAATGGTGGGACCGCATCGCGGTTGTGCTGATCGTCGCGGTCGCGGCCGGCGCGATCTACGCGATCTGGCCGGACGAACCGGAACGATACTTTCCCGACTTCCTCAACCTGCCCTCCGGCCGCGGCGTGCCCGGCGAGATCGGCGGGCTCCAACTGCCCTGCCACACAGACGACGACCCCGAAAATCCCGCCGACAACTGCAAGGGCATGACGCTCGGCCTCGACCTGCGCGGCGGCTCGCGCACCACGCTCCAGGCCGATCCGCAGGGTCAGGACGTCGACATCGACGCAGCCCTCGATGCCGCGAAGTCCATCATCGAGAACCGCATCAATCCGTTCGGCGTGTCCGAGTCGCTCGTACAGCGCGCCGGTGAAGACCGTTTGATCGTTGAGTTGCCCGGCGTCAGCGCCGAGACGGCGCGTGACATCACGCGGCCCGCGGTGCTGATGTTCTGCGAGCCGCTCCAGGAGGGCGCGCAGACGGGCACCGGTCAGCCGATCGCAACCTCGCCGCAGGCGCAGCAGATCTTTTACAAGCCCGGCAGCTGCGAGCCGGATATTGATGCGGAGGGTAACGTCGCCCTGGCGAACCCCGATGGCACCATCGCCGCCGCCGAAGACGGCTCGGTCAGCCGCGTCACACCGACGTACATGGCAACCGGCGTCGGGGTGAACCAGATCATCTGGACTCCGGCGCGGGGCGACCTGAACGGCGCCTCGACGATCGTCACAGGCAACTTCCTCAAGTCGAATGCCGATGTCCAGATCACCATCGCAGGCCCACTCCTGCTGTTCGAGACGACGGACGCCGGCGAGGAAGTCTTCGGCTCGATGACGGAGCGCATCACGGGCTTGCCGATGGCCACCTTCCTCGACGGCGAGCCGATCCTTGACAGCGACGGCAGCGTGCTCGCGCCGACGATTCGTGGTCAGATCACGAGCGAAGGACAAATTAGCGGCCTGTCGCTGAGCGAAGTAAAACGCCTGCGCACGTTCCTGAACAACGGCGCCTTCCCGGTGCCGCTGCGCGTCATTCAGCAACAGGACATCGACGCGACACTCGGCGATACCGCGGTGAAGAACTCCGTCGAGGCCGGCGTCGTCGCGATGCTGCTGATCATGGCGTTCATGATTCTCTACTATCGCTTCCCCGGATTGCTCGCGAGCCTCGCGCTCGTCGTCTACACGGCCATCGTGCTCGCGATTTTCAAGATCGGCATTCCGGGCACCGGCCCGGTAACACTGACGCTCGCCGGCGTCGCGGCATTCGTCCTCTCCGTCGGCATGGCGGTCGATGCGAACATCCTCATCTTCGAGCGCACGAAGGAGGAACTGCGCAACGGCCGCAGCCTCATCCCGTCTGTCGAAGCGGGCTTCGATCGGGCGTGGTCGTCGATCCGCGACAGCAACGTATCGACGCTGATCACGTGCCTGATCCTGTACTGGATGGGTGACGCCTTCGCCTCTAGCCTGATCAAGGGGTTTGCGTTGACGCTGGCCATCGGTGTGGTTGTCAGCATGTTCTCTGCCATCATCGTGACGCGATCGTTCATGCGCCTGTCCGTCGCGACGCCGCTGCGCCGCTGGCTGTGGATTTGGACCGATGACAAGCCGGAGCCAATGGGCGCGCGTCCCGTGCCTGCTGCCGCCGGGACGGAGGCCGCCGATGCTTGACCTCGTTTCGAAACGCAACTGGTTCTTCCTGCTCTCTGTCCTCGTGATGATCCCCGGCGCGATCTCCCTGCTCATCCCGCCGCGGCTCAAGCCGGGCATCGAGTTCACCAGCGGCACGACCTTCGCCTTCCGCTACGTAGAGCAGGCATCGACCGAGCAGATCGACGATCTCATGGGCGAGTTGGGCTACGGAGACGCTCAGGTCCAGAGCACCGGCGACAACCAGTTCCTCGTCCGCACCGAGGAGATCGCCGGGTCCGAGACGACGCCGCCGGTCGGGCCGCCTCTCCCCTCCGAACGTGAGGAATTGGAGTTGGCGCTCAGTGAGCGTTTCGGTGGATTTATCGACACGAGCGGCAATCCGACGAACCAGTTCATCGAGTTCTCGTCGGTGTCCGCGGCCGTCTCGCGCGACATTGGCCGCAACGCGGCGATTGCCGTCGCGATGGCGTCAGTGGCGATCCTCCTCTACATCACGTACTCGTTCAGGAACGTCCCGAACTCCTTCCGCTACGGCGCGTCGGCGATCGTTGCGCTCCTGCACGACGTCGTGCTCGTCGTCGGCATCTTCTCGATCCTCGGCAAATTTGCTGACGTGGAGGTCGATACGTTCTTCATCACGGGACTGCTCACCGTCGTCGGCTTTAGCGTCCACGACTCGATCGTCGTCTTCGACCGCATCCGCGAGAACGTCGGTGCCGGCGTGTTCCGGAGCTTCCCCGCTGCCGTGAACCACAGCCTCTTGCAGACGCTCGGCCGCTCGCTCAACACGTCGCTGACGCTGATCTTCTCGATCGTGGCGCTGCTGCTGCTCGGTGGCGAGAGCATTCGCGACTTTCTGCTCGTGCTGCTCATCGGCGTGTCGACCGGTGTCTACAGTTCAGTGTTCGTCGCCAGCATGTTCCTCGTTTCGTGGGAACAGGGCGACTTTGCGCGGCTGTGGCAGCGGCTCACTGGACGCAGATCGGCCTCGACAGAAGCCGTCCCGGCGGAGTAACCGATCGAACCTGCGGCAGCCTTCGCGTGCCGATACTCTGGCGCCATGAGCGTCGGCTTCGTCTACGATCCGATCTTCCTTGAGCACGACACCGGCGAGCACCCGGAAAACGCGCGCCGGCTGACGGCGACGATGGCCCTGCTCGAAGAAAGCGGCCTGCTGGCGGCGCTCACGCGGATCCCCGTCCGTGCCGCATCGGCGGACGAGCTTTCGCTAGCGCACGACCCGCGGTACGTGGGCGCCGTCGAGCGTGTCGCCGGCGAGGGTGGCGGCTGGGTCGATCCCGACACCTTGATCATGCCGCGCTCGTACGCCGTCGCGGCGCACGTCGTCGGCGGCACCTTGAACGCGCTCGATGCGCTGATGCGCGGCGATGTCGAATCGGCGTTCTGCCTCGTACGGCCGCCCGGCCATCACGCGACGCCCGTCCAGGCGATGGGCTTTTGTTTGTTCAATCACGTCGCCGTCGCTGCGGAATACGCTCGCGCGCGGCACGGCCTCGAGCGCGTGGCGATCGTCGACTACGACGTGCATCACGGCAACGGCACCCAGGACGCCTTCTACGACGATCCCGGCGTGCTCTACGTCTCGACGCACGAGTTTCCGTTCTACCCGGGTACGGGCCCCGCTGAGGACGTCGGGGCTGATGCGGGCCTTGGCTACAACGTCAACGTTCCCATGCCCCACGGCAGCGGCGACGCCGAGTATCGCCGCGCGTTCGAGGCCATCGTCATGCCCGCGGTGCGGCGCTTTCGTCCGCAGCTCATCCTGGTCTCCGCGGGCTACGACGCGCACTTCGCCGACGACATCGCACTGCAGCAACTCAGCGTCGATGGTTACGACACGCTCGTGTCGATGATCGTCGCCGCGGCCGCTGATCTGTGCGACGGGCGCGCGCTCTTCGCGCTCGAAGGAGGCTATCACCTGACGGCGTTGCCCTGGTCGGTCCGACGCACGCTCGAGGTGATGCGAGGTGACGGCCCGGCACCGGATCCGTTGGGAACCGCCATCGCTCGTACTCCGCCCGGCTTCGATGACATGATCGCGCGCGTGAAGTCGCTGCACGGCCTGTAGCACCAAGCAGGGTTCCGGGAGTCGCAGTTAGATACACTCTCGCCATGCCATCCCGCACCCGGTACGCGCCAAGCCCGACCGGCGTCCCGCACGTGGGCAATCTGCGTACGGCACTCTTCGACTACCTGCTCGCCCGTCATGACGGCGGCCAGTTCATCCTCCGCATCGAGGACACCGACCAGGCCCGGCTGGCTCCGGAGGCAGTGCAGGGCCTGCAGGACAGTCTGACGTGGCTCGGCATCGACTGGGACGAAGGCCCCGGCAGGGGCGGCCCCTACGCACCGTACGTGCAGTCGGAGCGCCTCCACCTCTACCGGCCGGCCGCTGACAAGCTGCTCGCCGGCGGCGACGCCTACAAGTGCTGGTGCTCATCGGCGCGCCTCGAAGCGCTGCGCGCCGAACAGACGCGGCTCAAGCAGCCGCCCCGCTATGACCGCCGTTGCCGTGAGGAGTCAGGCCGCCAGGCAGCGCGCCGCGAAGCCGAGGCTGACGGCCGCAACTGCGTCGTGCGGTTCAAGACGCCGTTGTCGGGCGAGGTCACGGTGCATGATGCGATCCACGGCGAAACGACATTCGACCTTGCCACGCTCGACGATTTCGTGATCCTCAAGTCCGACGGCTTTCCCACCTACCACCTGGCCTACATCGTCGATGACGAAGCGATGAGGATCACGCACGTCCTCCGTGGCGACGAGTGGCTCGCCTCTGCGCCACGACACATGCTGATCTACCGTGCGCTCGGCATCCACCCGCCGGTCATCGCCCACCTGCCGCGCGTGCTCGGCCCGGACGGTGCCAGGCTGAGCAAGCGTTACGGCGCGACCAGCGTGTTCGAATACCGCGATCAGGGCTACCTGCCCGAGGCCGTCTTCAACTTCTTGGGACTAACCGGCTGGTCGCTCGATGATAAGACGGAGATCATCTCGAAAGAAGATTTCATTAAGCACTTTACGCTCGATCGCGTCGTGAAGAACCCCGCGATCTTCAACGTCGAGAAGCTGACGTGGATGAATGGCGTCTATATCCGCGAGATGCCAGGCGAACGCCTCGTCGATGTGCTGGTCGAGCGGCTGGAGGGTGACCTGCCGTCGAGCGTCTCGCGCCCTATCGATCGCACCCTCGTCGCGCGTATCGCGCCGCTCATCCGCGAGCGCATCAAGCTATTGTCAGAAGCCGTTGACTACTGCGATTTCTTCTTCACCGACGATCTCAGCTACACGCGCGAGGAGTTGCTCGGCAAGCCGTATCGCGACCGCCCCGGCGACGCGAGAGATGCGCTCTCCGCCGTCATCGAGCGGACGCAGAGCATCGACTGGACGCACGATGCGCTTGAGCAAGTGCTCCGCGAACTAGCCGAGTCCCTCGGCACGAAGCCGGGCGACCTGTTTTCGCTCGTGCGGGTCGCGGTGACCGGCAAGCGCGTCACGCCGCCGCTCTTCGAAAGCATGGAGATCCTCGGCAAGGAACGCTGCCTCGCGCGGCTGCAGCATGCGATCCAGTTGCTTTGAATCCGTCTGCGCGCGTGGCCTGGCGGCCCCTCGGTCGCGCCGTGGTGACCGCAACTTATAACAGCTACGGTGCTGGAGCCGCCGGTTGTCCGCCTCAGAATGCCCGTGCTAAGATCGAACCACGCTGGGGATTCGTCTAATGGTAGGACAGCGGATTCTGGATCCGTATGTGGGGGTTCGAATCCTCCATCCCCAGCCAATTGGCGCATTCGTCTAGCGGCCCAGGACACCGCCCTCTCAAGGCGGAGATCGCGGGTTCGAATCCCGCATGCGCTACCAATGCCATCGCGAAGAGTCCGCCACCTCTGGCGGACTCTTTTCGCACCCTGTACGCCACCTGCGGCGGGCGAAACGCTACACTGAACCATGACTACTGATACCAACGACGCGATCGAAAAGGCGACGTTCGGCGCCGGTTGCTTCTGGGGCGTCGAAGCCGCGTTCCGCCAGATAAAAGGCGTAAAGTCCACCGCTGTCGGCTTCATGGGCGGTGCGCTCGACGATCCGACTTACGAGGACGTCTGCTATCGCGATACCGGCCACGCCGAGGTCGTCGAGGTGCAGTTCGATCCAGAGCTCGTCCCGTACGCCGCGCTGCTCGACGTCTTCTGGGAGAACCACGATCCGACGACGCTCAACCGCCAGGGCCCCGACGTAGGCGAGCAGTATCGCAGCGCGATCTTCTATCACTCGCCTGAACAGCAACGCGCCGCGACGGACTCCAAGGACGCGCTCGAGCGCGATGGTCGCTACCGGCGGCCGATCGTTACGGAGATCACGCCCGCGGCGACGTTCTACCCCGCTGAGGAGTACCACCAGCAGTACCTCGAGAAGCGCGGCCTCTCGACCTGCCACATCTGATCCGGCTCAGCCCCCGCACGCTCATACCGCGGTTTCGTTCGCGCGCTTGTTGCGCGTCTCTCCGGCATCGCGCGTGACCACGCTGATGTGGCCGTCGCCTTCGATGCACGCTCGCTTGACCTCCGCGACGTCGTCGACGCCTTGCTGGCGAATTTGGCTCATCAGCTCTTCTTCGCTGATCAGCTCCTTCTCCATGTTGCGCCGCAGCATCCTTCCGTCCTTCACCAACTCGAGCGGTGGCGGGTGCACGAGCCGGCCGATCCATGGCACCCGGAATCCAACCCAGTTGAGCGCGAAGCTCCAGAACAGGATGACGGCGACGAGCACGACGCCCTCCGTGATCGACGTGTAGTCCGCCGACATCGCGTTTTGCGCGGCGTCTGCCACCAGCACGATCACCAGCAGGTCCGTTACGCCCACCGCCCCGGCCTCGCGCTTCAGCACCACGCGCAGCATCGCGAACAGCGCGAGGTACATCAGCGAACCTCGGATCACCACCTCGAACACCGACATGCTCGGGACGAACAATTCACTCCAGTCGATAGCGCCGCCTCCACGCGTGTGCGGAAGCATTATCCGGAGGCGGCCGTGTCACCACGATGCGGATTCTCGGCTGAGCGCTTGCAGAAGCGTCTATAGCCCGCAGGCTAGTTGCCCGGTGTCCAGAAGTTCGTGTTTTCCGGCGTGGGATCGTCGCGCCCGGCTCCGGCGTCGAGCGGCGCGCGCGGGATGATCGAAGGATCGACGGCAGCGCGCGTGGGATCCTGGAAGTCGTCAAACACCACGTCGACGCTCGACGTATCGAGTACGGCGTAGGACAACCGGAACGCGTTCCGCGCATCCCGCGCTTCGCCGGCCGACCCCGGGTTGATGACCAGCACGCGACCGAGCCGCTCCGCCATCTGATAGTGCGTGTGGCCGAGGATCACGTAGTCCGCATCGATCGTGGCGAGCTTCGCGATGCTCGGGCTCTTCGGATAGATGTACTCGTTGTGCGGCTCGAACGGGCTCCCGTGTACCATCACCAGCTTCTTGCCGCCCACGGTCGTCTCCAGCCGGGATGGCTGCGACGACATATACTCCAGATCCGCGCCGCGCACCCAGTCGGCCGACCGCGCCTTGCTGCCCCACTTCCCGAGCAGCACCTCCTCGTGATTGCCCAGGATGTAGCGGGCGCCTCGCTCGCGCAGGATTTGCATCACTTCGTTCGAGAAGCGGAACTGGTAGACGGCGTCGCCCGCACAGAGCAGCTCGTCGACATCCCCCATCCGGTCGAGCGCGATGCGCAGCGCCTCGTGGTTGCAGTGCACGTCCGCGACGATGCCGATACGCATGCGTCAGTATCGCCAACCGGCCGTCGAAGCAGAACCGGCGAAGGTACCTGTTGAAGCTCGCCGCTCCTTCAGACCTTCAGGCGCTTCCATGCGCCCAGCGCGAAGCGGCGTTGTACGAGCGCTGCTCGGACCCAGTTCTCCGTGACAGCGGCGAGCCAGGCGAACGGCACGGTGAGACCAAGCACGATCACCATGAACGCCGCGATCGGCACGCGAATCCCCCACGCCGTGAACGTGAACGTGTACAGCACGAAGCGCACGTCCCCGGCTCCGCGCAGCACACCGGACAGCGACGCATGGACGCCCATTGCCGGAAGCGCGAACGCAAACACCCGTAACAGCCTGGTACCGGTTTCGACGACCTCCGGGTCGTCCCGCACGAATAGCTCGACGACGTACGGCGCGATGGCGAACTGCACCGCGGCCATCGTCACGAGCAGGCAGAGCGCGAAGAAGCGCACGCGCTTGGCGATCGCTTCCGCCATGTCCGGCAGCCCGGCACCCAGGTACTGCCCCACGAGTGCCGTCGCCGCCGTGCCGAGCGCAAAGCCGGGCAGGATCGCCAGCTCCAGCGATCGCAGCGCCAGTGAGTGCGCGGCGAGTTGTTCCGTGCCCAGCCGCGCCACGATGCGCGTATACACCAGGAACGCGAACATGAATTGCGCCTCTTCGAGCCCCACCGGCAGCCCGATGCGCAGCACACGCGCCATCGACTCGCGGCTCGTGGCAAGCAAACGCGTGACGTCCATGCGGACCGGCGCCAGCCCGCTGGCTGCCAGCGCCAGTGCCAGCACACCGCCCGTCGTCCCCGCCGCCGCGTAACCAATGCCCGAAGCGAGCACGCCTAAGTCCGCCACGTCGCCCGAGATCAGCACAAACGTGACGATCGCGTTGATCGCATTCACGATGATCAAAATCACCATTGGCATCCACGTATTTCCCATGCCCCGGAGCGCGCCACTGACGGCGTACAGCACCATCAGCATCGGAAACCCGATCGACCCGGCGCGGAGGTACTCGACGCCGTGCGGCACGACCTCTGGCTCGGCGCCCATGAGGCGCATGAGCCACGGCGCCGCGGCGAATACGATAGCTGTGCAGAGGATGCCCCACACAAGCGCAAGCACGATCGAAGCGTGCAACGCTGCCTGGACGCGCGAGCGGTCGCCGGCGCCGACGTCGCGCGCCACCACCGCGGTCGCTCCCACATCGACCGCCAGGGCGCCCGAGAGCGGGATCCAGAACATGAGCGTCCCGATCCCGACGGCCGCTAATCCGTCCGCACCGACATAACGCCCGACGAGCACCGCATCGACCGCGCTCAGGACCGAGATTGAAAAGCGCTCGACGCCCACGGGCCATGCGAGCTTGAGAATGACACGGGAAAGCCCGCGATCGGCAGCAAGCGCAAGGACCTGCACGCTCGACGCGGGCACAGCTTTGGGTTCCGCCGGCAAGTTGAATCCTCGTGCTAGGTCCGGAGCGCGTCAGCTTAGCACGAGCGTGGCATTATGCCCGTTCGCGTTGCGACGCGCGGAAACCGGATGCGCGCAGTCATGCGCGCACGCTCGCGTCGGTGCGCGTCAGGAAGTCGACTGATCGACGGCGCGCGTTGTCAGGGAGGTGCAGGCTCGACCGTTGCCGGTTCGGCCGTCGGCGGAATGCTCTCGACGGTCGCTGCTTCCGTCGCCGGGATCGGCGTATCGACGACTGGCGTCGGCGTATCGACCGGGGGCGGCGTGGCCGTCTCGGTCGGTGGCACAGCCGTCGGTGGCAGCGGCGTCGGTGGTACAGGTGTATGCGTGTCGTCCGGGGCCGGCGTCCATGTATCGTCGGGTACCGGCGTGCGTGTCGGAGGCTCGGTCGGCGTGGCCGTGCCTGTTGTCGTTGCCCCGGCGAGCTGAGCTTCGGGACGCGGTGCGGTAGGCGTCGGCGTCGGCAATGCCGGGACCTCGACGAGCGTCGGATCGGCGGGTCGGGCGATCGGGTTGAACACGCGAGGCACGCGCCATGGCGTGAGTTCGATCTTCTGCGGTTGGCCCTTACCGTAGTTCCCGGATGCGTATGATCTGCCGTCCTGCGGCACACCGCTGTTCGTATCGATGTCGTCGAACGCAACCGGCAGCGACTGCGTGAGCGGACGCTGCTCCTCCGTGCGCTGGACCTGGAAATGCAGGTGCGGACCGGGACCGCCGCCTTCATCGTCCGCGCAGGTCAGGCCCGTCTCTCCGGAGACTGCTATCGGATCTCCCTGGTCGACGATGTCGCCCGCTGCGACTTGCGCGCCGTTATGCGCGAGGTGCAGGTACAGCGCCGACGTCCCATCGCCGTGGTCGATCACGACATAATTGGCAGCGGTCGAGAAGATAGGGCTGCAGCCGCCGCTGTTCGAGTCCTCTCGCACCATCAGCACCTTGCCGCTGCGGGCGGCGACGATCGTGTCATAGGAGAGGTCAAAGTCGAACGCGTAAGCGGTGCTGCCATTGTGCGTGAAGGTCGTTTCTTCGCCCTGCGTGACCGAGTGGATCTCGCCGCCCGCCCAGGGCAATAGGTAGCCGGGTGCGGCAGGGAAGCGCCCTTCTTCGCCCTTCTGTTGGCCCGGGATGTGGATGGGTGGCGCGATCGCCGCGACAAACGTCACGGCAACAGCGACGGCGGAGAACAGCGAGATTAACAAAGCAGCGCCTCACAACGACATTGCGGCCGGACTGGACAGTTGACTACGTAATCGGCATGTCGGCGAGGCTTGGGTATGCGATTCTACCCCTAGGAGCCCGGTCCAGCGGTGTCTTCTCTACATAAAAAGTGTGAAACTTCTGTATATGCGTGAACTCCATTTCAGCCATCTGGCCGCGACGGTCCTTCTGATCGTGTCGTCGGCGGCCTGCGCTGAAGGTGCCCAAGCGCCGCCGACAGCTACGTCGAGCGCCGCGACCGTCACCGCCGCTGCGCCCGCAACGGCCACAGCCGCACCTCCGGATCCTTCGCCTGCGGCTGGGCAGCCGCACGGGGCGCTCCCCACGGGCTTTCCGCTTGATCCCGACTTGCCCGCCGACCGGGTAACCGGCGCCGTGGGCTCACGCGTGATCGAAGTGGGTGCTGGCCCGCCGATACGCGACGTCAGCGTGCAGCAGGCTTCCGACGACCCGGACCTGGCCAATGCGTCGGGCTGGAACTGCCGCGTCCATGTCGAGTACGAGGCGACGCCGGCCGTCGACTGGTACGTACCGTCAGGCACAGCGGTCTATGCGACGATGGACGGTGATGCCGTGCTCATCGCCAATACCGTCGCCAACGGCTTCGACTACCACGCTGTCGACCGCGAACCGTACATAGGCAACCCCGACCGCACGCGGGCGCCGTTGGATCCCTTTCCCGGGCCGGGCGGCGGCATGGGCATCTACGTCGCGGTGGCCGGCGAGGAGTTCCGCACTGACTACGGTCACCTGCAGATCGATCCCACGCTCGCCGCGATCCCCGACGAGGCCTTCGTCGCGCCGTATGGGCGATCCTTCGACTACGCATCTGCGTTCTCGACGCCCGCACCGCTCGCGTTCGGTGTGCAGGTGGCGCGGTGGCCCGTGCGGAAAGGAGACGTCATCGGCTACACAGGCGACTCCGGCTACTCCGAGGCTCCGCACCTGCACTATGTGATCACGCGCCGGCCCACTGGCGAGCGCCTGTGCCCGACAGGCGAAGCGGGGTTCGACGACGGTGGTTGGCTCATGCGCTGACGTCGCCACAGCCTCGCCACCCGTCAAATTTCAGCCTGATCGTTAACTAATGGATGCGTCTGTGCGTTCAACCAGCACGGCCGGCAGGGTGGCCGCATTGGGTTCGATGCGTATGAGCGCGCGTGTGCTTCCGTTTCTCTCGTCACGACGGCTGCAAGCCGCGATGCTGGTTGCGCTCTTGTTGGCGCTTGCGGGAGGACTCCTCACCTGCTCGACCGGCGACGACAGCGATCACGTTGCGGTCGTCGATGCACCGATCGAACACCAGCCGCTCACCGAGGGCTGGGAGGCCGTCGATGTGCCGCCGCTCGACGACACATACGCGCTCAGCGCGAAGAAGCAGGACGGCGACGTCATCGCGCGGGACACGTCGTTCGTACTTGCGTCGAAGCGTGACGATCTCGACCGCGATCGCGTGCACGAGTTGCTGCTCGTCGATCCGCCGGCCGAGTTTGAGGTCGACGGTGGCGCCGGCCACCTGACGCTTCGACCAACGCAGGCGCTGCGGGAGTCGACGCGCTATCGTTTCACCCTGATCAGCGCCGACGATGGGCGCCAGGTGCGCAACTGGGCGTTCCAGACCGAAGGCCCATTGCGCGTAGTCCAGACCTTGCCGGCCGATGAGGCATCGAACGTGCCGCTCGATACCGGTATCGAGATGACGTTCAGCCACGACGGCATCGCCCGATTCGAGGATCGCGTCACGATTACGCCTGCCGTCCGGGGGCGGTTTGAGCTGCACAAGCGCGTCCTCGTCTTCGTGCCGCAGCGGCTCGTTCCGGAGACGCTGTACACGGTGACCGTGGCGCCCGGCGTCACAGTCGCTGACGGCGGTCTCGAGACACGCGAGCCGCACACATTTTCGTTTGAGACGGGCTCCGCAAGGCGGCAGGATCAACTCGGCATGTCGCCGGAGGGTGTGTTCTTCGCGCGGTTGGTCTTCGAAGCTTCGACGACCGAGCCGCCGTCCCTGCAGATCGAGACCTACTCCTACGACGAGCAGCTTTCGCTGCCGTTCGAGGTCTACCGCTACGCCGATGTCGACGCATTTGTCGAGGCCATCGATGAGGCGGTCGCCGTGCCGCGATGGACGTACTACAGCCGCCGCAACTTCCGTCTCGACACGTCCGGACTGGAACAGATCGCGACGTTGAACGGCAGTGTCCGGCGCGTGTCCGAGCAGTACTCGCAACAGTTGTTCACGGTCTTCCCGTCGGCGCTCGACCCCGGCTTTTACCTGGTGCAGACGCAGCGTGACGGCATCGATGCGCAGGCGCTTTTGCAGGTTACCGACCTGGCCTCCTATGCGTCGCTCAGCGATCCGAAGACGCTCGTCTGGGTGAACGATCTTGCGACCGGAGCGCCCGCGGCGGATGCTGCCATCAAGGACGCCGACGGAACGACATTCCGCACCGGCGACGACGGTGTCGCGTTCTTTGACACGCCTGACGCACTCATCCCCGCCGAAGGTGACGATGCGGGCGGGCGCACGCTGCGCGTCGAACACGATGGACGCATCGCCGTCGTGCCGCTCGCGGCGAGCCAGGCGATCGGGTTCTATGGCTACACCTACGATAGGAGTGGGTACGACTCCTACTATGGCGGCAGATCGCCGGACTACTGGTCGTACATCTATCCGGATCGGTCGCTGTATCGCCCATCAGACGCGATCCATTTCTGGGGCGTGGCGAAGCTCCGCGACGACTTTGAGCCCGGCCAGACGCTCACCGTGCGCCTCAGCGGCGGTAACTATTACGACTCGTCGTACCGCCCGTCGCTGCTCGCTGAGACGTCCGTCCAAGTCTCCGATCTCGGCACGGTCGAGGGCGCGCTCTCGTTCGAGGGCGCCGCGCCTGGCGGCTACCAACTCAGCATCGATGCCGGCGACGAGACGATCGCATCGACGTATGTGCAGGTCGAGAATTTCATCAAGCCCGCCTACAAGATCGACGTCGTGCCGTCGCGCAACGCGCTGTTCGCCGGCGAGAACGTCAGCGTCGACGTGTCGACGGAGTTCTTCGACGGCAGTCCCGTGCCCTTCGTCGACCTGGCCTACAGCCCGCCAGACGGCGGTGAGCAGGGCACGATCACCACCGATGCCGATGGCGCGGCTTCCATGTCGTACGTGGCGACCGCAGGTGATCCTTACGGCGGGCCGGCGTATCGCTACGCCAGCGCGTACCCCATCGGGCCGGAGCAGGGCGAAATCAGCGGCGAGACGACGTTCTACGTGCTCCCGGCTTCACTCGCAATCGACGCCACCGGCGATGTCGCCGACGGCCGCGCGACGATCACCGGCAACGTGCATCAGGTCGACCTTGCGGCGTTTGATGGCGGCGACGGCGGCAGTTGGTACGAAGACATGCGTGGCGCGCCGCCGCCCGGCCGCGCCATCAGCGCTGCCGTGACGGAGATCACGTACAACGAAGTCGAGGTCGGCGAGTACTATGACTTCATCGCCAAGCTCACGCGCAAACGCTACCGCTACGACACCGTCGAACGAGCGCTCGGCACCTTCGCCGCGACATCTGCCGCGGATGGCACCTACCGCGTCGGTTTCGCAGTCGAACGCGGCAAGTCATACCGCGTGCGCATCGGCACTACCGACGACGCAGGCCGCCTCACAGGCGTCGAGACGTACGTCAGCGGCGACCAGATTCCCTACCCAACGTACGCGTCCGACGGAGCGCTCAGCCTCAAGGAGACCGTCGCGTCTGGCCAAAGTCCCTACTACGCCACGACCAGCTACGCCGAAAACGACGCCGTTGACCTCACCGTCCGGCGTCTTGGCAAGCCGGCCGAGTCTGGCGCCAATCGGCGGTATCTGTTCCTGCGCGCCCGCGATGGCATTCTCGGTTATCACCAGGCCTTCGAGCCGAGACTGCAGTGGAACTTCGCAGCGAGCGACATTCCGAACGTAAACATTTCCGCTGTGCAGTTCAACGGTCGCGGATACGAATCCGCGCCCGGAGACTACGTCGCTAGCTTCGACTTCAGCGACCGGGAGATCGAGTTGAGCGTGACGTCCGACGCCGAACGCTACGAGCCCGGCGACGACGTGACGTTGTCGATCGAAACGCGCGACGGCCAGGGCAACCCCGTCGCCGCCGAGGCGCTTCTGAGTCTCGTCGATGAGGCGATCTTTCGCGCGCAGGGCTGGAACTACGAAGGCGAGATGCTCCAGCAGTTGTACCAGCCGTTATCATCCGGCCTGCTGGCCGTCTATCTGCCGTCGTATACCGCCATCGAAGAGTTGCAAAGCCAGCACGGGTACGCGCCGGGCGGCGCCGCGACGAACCCGCCCGATACCGGCGGTCCGATCACGCCGCGTTCGGACTTTCGCGACCTGGCGCTCTTCCGCACCGTCCGTACGGACGCCGGCGGCAACGCGAGCGTGACGTTCACATTGCCCGACAACATCACATCGTGGCGCGTCACGTCGCGCGCGGTCACGGGCGATCTGCGCGCGGGCGCCGCGCTCACCGCGCTGCCTTCGGGGTTGCCTTTCTTCGTCGAGGCGACGGCGAGCGACGAGTATCTCTCCGCCGACCGTCCGGTGATCGCGCTGCGTGCCTTCGGCAGCGCGCTGCAAAGCGGCGACGCCGTCGAATACGAGGTGAGCGCACCGTCGCTCGGCGCCAATGACATGTTGGTGAGCGGGGAGGCGTTCCGCGGCGTGGAGCTGGCGCTGCCGCCGTTGCAGGAGGGTGAGCACGCGCTCACGATTCGCGCCCGCTCCGGCGACATGCAGGACGCGATCGTGCGGACGATCAGCGTCGTCACGTCGCGGCTGCGACGCGGCGAGGCGCGCTTTTACGAATTGACGCCCGGCTTCGCGCTCAAGGGCGCGTCGACGGGAAGCACGCAGGTCGTCTTCACGGACAACAATCGCGGTCGCTACTATGACGACCTGCTGCGGCTCGCCTGGGGCTACGGCGACCGCGTCGATCAGCAGTTGGCACGCACGCTCGCGCATGATCTGCTGCGCGACCACTTCGACGTCGATGACGGCCCCGCGTCCGCGTTCGACGGTGCGATCTACCAGACCGCAGAAGGCGGCATCGCACTCTTCCCGTACGCCGACGACGATCTGCTCCTCAGCGCGCGCATGGCGTCGACCGGGCCGGGCAAGTTCGGGCGCAACGGCCTCGCGCAGTATTTCTTGAGCGTGCTCGACGATCCCGACGAGACGCGCGAGCGGTCGATCGTCGCGCTGTTCGGACTCGCCGCCGCCGGTGAGCCAGTGCTCCCCTCGATAGCCGCCATCGCCGCGGAGGACGACCTCGCGCCGCGCGAACGGCTGTACCTGGGCCTCGCAGCCCTCGCGGCCGGCGACGAGGTCGCGGCGCGACAGCAGTACCGCGAAGTGCTCCTGCGCTATGCGGAGCGGCGCGCGCCGTTCGTCCGGGTGCGTGCAGGTGTTGACCAGGACGACATTCTTGAGTTGACTGCGCTCGCCGCCGACCTCGGCGCAGGCCTCGGAGATCCTTCCGCGGACGAGATGTTCGCCTACACGCAGGCGAACGCGACGGAGGATCTGCTGATCGAACTGGAGCAGATCAGCTACCTCGCGCGTGCCCTTCCGCGGCTCTCGTCTGCGCCGGTGCGATTCAGCTATACGCTCGACGGCAGCGGCGAGGAGCAGACGCTCGAAGCAGGCCGCCCATTCGCCCTGACGGTGTCGACGCAACAACTCGCGCAACTTTCGCCTCAAGCCCTCGAAGGCGCCGTCGGCGTCGCAACGTACTTTGAAGCGCCCTTCGATCCTGCGTCAGTGGCGATTGATGCAGACATCAATGTGCGCCGCACGATCGATGTCGATGGCGGAGGCATCAGCGCCGGCGATATCGTCGAAGTGCGCCTCGACTATGCGCTGGCGCCGCAGTCGCTCGATGGCTGCTACCAGATTACGGACCTCGCGCCGTCAGGACTGCGGCCGATCACGCGGGCGAACCGCCCCTACGAAGGCTCGAACGTCGTCACGCCGTACCGCATCGACGGGCAGCGCGTGAGCTTTTGCGTGTACCGCGAGAGCGACTACGTAGCCGCGGTGTACCTGGCGCGCGTTGTCACGACCGGCGACTATCTCGCGGAGCCAGCGATCATCCAGTCGCAGCTTTCCGCCGAGAGCTTCAATTTCGCGCCCGCTTCGAGCGTCGCGATCCGATAGTTCGTTGCGCCAGTGCGATCGAATCGCTGAACGTTGTGATCTCGCTTCGCCTCAGAGCCGACATCTCCGCTGTCTGACGCCCGCGTGCCGCGCACTACGTCGGCGCCAGCACGTCGCCCATGTGCTCCTGGTAGTGCGCGCAGGTGCACGTTTCCGTCCACCGAACGACGGCGTCATCCCACTGGCCGGGCGCAGACCGTCGAGAAACGCGCGAAATTGCGTGTGCGTCGTGCGCATCCGCGAACGCGCCTCGCTCGGAGACAGCGCTGCGTCCTGGCTAGCCCACTCCCGGTTCCAGGCGCCGTACCCATCGTACGACCGCACCGAACCGTCCTTCACGTGCGCGTCGATGGCCTCGCGGTGCCACTCCTCCCATCGTCCGATGTGCGCCAGGACGACGCTCAAGAGCCAACCATCATCGTTCGCGCCGACGCGCGACAGCTCGCGTTCATTCATCGGCTCGACCCGCGACCGGAGGTCCGACCAGCCGTGGTCTATGCGTGCAAGCAGCGTTGAAATCGCCTCGAGATCATCGGGCACAGTGAATCTCGCTGTCGCTCAGCATGATGGCTGTCTACTCTAACCGGCACACTCTCCATCGGCGAGGATTCGTATTGCCATCTAATGTGCTGAGACGCGAACCGCCGGGAGAAGCGATCGCGCGTGGCGCGCTCCGCGCGTTTGAGGCATCAGCGTGGACCGTGTGGGCCTGGTACCCCCGGCAGGGGCCGAACCGTGACAACCCACACACTTGGCGCAGGATGGTTTGCGACGGAGGAGCTGCATAGAGTAGCTTCGTAAGAGCGAACTCGCGCACAACTGAATACTTCGCTTAGAGCGGCGCAGAGGCTCTCGCAACGTCTGGGAAGGACGTTCGAGGGCCTCTTTCGTTTTTCGGAGAAATCGTTGGAAGCGCTACGGCGGCACACAAGTCGAGAGCACTGCTCCATCTGCGGAGGTCACGCTGGCCTGCGCCAAGGGCAGGGCGTGCGCTGTGCCGGATTCTCGCTTGATCGCGTCTCCTACTGCACGCGGCCGGAGCACGCGGGGACACTGCCCCTCGATATCAGCATCAGCCCGCCTGCCTACAAGCACCAGCTGTTTGGAGCGTGTCCGTGCGGGTCGCAACACGGATGGGGCGCGGTGGCGAGTGCCCCCATCCACAGGCGACAACCACGCCCGTCAGTACCGATTGCGACGCGCGACGAGGTCTACGCCGCAGTGCTTGCAAGTCTCGGTCTGCGAGCCGAGGCCGAAGCGGATCTGACCGCGCGAGGTCTCTCTCGCGAAGCGGCCGTTCGCGCGGGCTTCCGCTCCATTCCAAGGAAGGGGCGCGAGCTACGCGCCTTCCTCGCCAAGCTGACGGAGCGGTTCGGCGCCGACACTGTGCGGCAGTGCCCCGGCTTCACGGACAAGAACGGCCGCTTCACATTCTGGTGCGCGAATGGACCGCGTGACGGCTACATCGTGCCGTATTGGGATGCGGAGCATCGCTACACCGGCCTGCAGCTCAAGCTGTTGGGCGGGAAGTACGAGACGGCGCGCGGAAGCGTCCTCACAGCCGTGTACCACCTCTCTGGCGAGGTCCGCGAAGGTGCGGACCTATTCCTCACCGAGGGGGCAACAAAGGCGATCGTCACGCATCACCTCGCCGATGTTCCGGTGTTCGCGGTAGCGGGCCAGTCGCTGACCGCCGAACACATCGATGCGATTGCATCGCTGATGCCTGCTCAAGTCATTGTCGCGCTCGACGAGGAGGACAACGTTCAAACGGATCGCGCTCGGGAGCGGTGGCTCCGGGCGCTCTTCGACGCCGGACTCGTCTCCTATCGCGCGACGTGGGAGGCGAGCGACGCGAAGGGGATCGACGACCTGGTGCTTACGGGCGCTCGTCCGCGCATCCGACGGGTGACGTTCGTGCCGTCCGAGTTGGGGAAGCGCCGCACGCCTCGTGCGACGCTTGTCCCAGGAGAGACGGAGCAGGGGGCTGACCTCGTGTCGGTTCGTGCGCGAATGAGCGACGCGATCCACGACTTCATCTCCAACGCAGAACGGCACGCCGGGCAAGCCGTCCTTGTATGCACGCCACCCGGTACGGGCAAGACGACGGCAACAAAGGATGCACTGGCAGGCTCGCGGGTGCACGGGCGGATCGTCGTTGGCACAACCCGCCTTGCGCGGGAGCTTTCGGATGCGTTCGGGTACGGCTTGATCGAGGGCCGCCAGCCGGCCAACTGCGATCGCTTCGACGTCGTGGAAGCATTGGCAGCCGATGGCCACGACGTGGAGGCCCTGGCATGCGGCACCGAGAAGAAGCCGCGTTGTCCGGTGCGCAGCCGTTGCGCCTACTACCAGCAGTTTGCACACATTGGCACGCGCGTTGCCGCCGCGGAACAGCTCTTTAATTCGCGGTTCCTTCGGGGCGGCGGGGTGGTAGTAGCTGATGACGCGGATCTTGGAAGATCGCTCTTCCAACGCACGCGCCTGACCGTCGAGATGCTCCAGCGGTGCCATCGGCTCCTCCTTAAGCGCCGGCGTGGTGCCGCGCGTGACGTCCTGGCCGTTGTCCTGCATGCGCTGGTGGATGCGCCGCCGCAGACCTTGATCGGTCCGGATGTGTGGGACCACTTCGCGCGCACCGCGCGCCGGTACGGGCAGGAAATCGGGGCGCTGGTCGATCGCCTTCCGGCGCAGCCAACGATGCCGTCCCCGGAGGGGAAGGCCGGGGGAATCCTGACGCGGCAGGACATCGAAGGGTCCCCGCCAGCCAGCGTGTTGCCACTGCTGCTCGCCTTGCGCGAGGACGCTCGAAGCGTTTCTGAGCGGTGATGACTTCAACAGCCGCATACGCATGGACACGACCGGTGTCGATGTCTGGTACCTGCGTGCGCCGGCGAAGGATCGCGATGGCGTGTCGATCATCGAAGACAAACCGCTGCTGGTCCTCGAGGCGACGCCGGTGCCGTCGTTCGTGTGCGCGCTAACCCGGTTGCACCGTCGCATGCCGGACGTCGAGGGAGCGATCCCGCTGCCAGCGAACGTCACCGTCGTGCAGTACGCAGGCGCCAGCAACGGCCTGACGATCCTGCGCGACGCCGAGCGCTTGAAGGGAGTCCTCGTCGAGGTGACCGCTGAGCGAGAGATGTCCAAAACGACGAAGGAAGCCGCCGTCTGCTTCAAGGCGAACCGTCAGGAGGTGCTCGGCCTCGGCTTCGCCGACGATAGGGTCCTGACGTTCGAGAGCGCGCGCGGCTCGAACGTGCTCGCGGACGTCGAACGGCTGCACGTGATCGGGCGGCCGATGCCTCCGGCGCACGACCTCGTGTTTCTGGCGCAGGTCTTGCACCACGGCGAGCCGCCCGTTTCCGGGCAGTTGACGCTGACGCCCAGGCTCTATGGCGGCCAACGATACGAAGTGGACGTGGTGGACTTTGAGGACGAGCGCGTATCCGCGCTGCTCAAGGCGGCCCGCGACGATGAGATCGTGCAGGTGATGCATCGGGCGCGTCTGCTCACGCTCGAACCGCAGTCGGGCATGTTCGTCCCCTCTCGGACGCACGTCCGGCTCGTGCTTCATACCGGTCACGTCGTGCCAGGACTGCGAGTGGACGAACTGCACGTCACGTCAAACCGCAGCGACCTCAACACCGAACGCGGCGCCGACGCAGAGCGGCGCATCCTCGACGCCGTGGAACGTCTTCAAGGGAACGGCCAACGGGCCACGGTCATTGCGATCGCGAAGGAGAGCCACTCCCACAAGCGGACGGTGGCGAGGGTTCTGGGGACATCGGTGCATACCGTTAGAGATCTATCTAATAAGGGTATGCACCACGTTCCCCAGACCGAGTTCGTTTCCTATTCGACATCCGCGTCGGAAGCAGCGGCCGCCGGAGGCATTGGATGAGCGTGCACTATCACCAGATCGTGCGATCAGCTGCATGCCGGGGGTGGGTGAAAACAAACGCATCTGCCAACGGAAGGCGCTGGCGCTCCAACATTTTTCAATTCGCGAAATTGAGTAGGGGGGTATCCC
>JBBDXD010000007.1 GCA_040902535.1 Dehalococcoidia bacterium
GCGTTCTGCCGTGTGGTGCGCTTGCGTCTGCGTTGGAAGCCGGCGTCGTGGGTTGTCGATCGTTGGGGGTGACGGAACCACAGAGGCACAGAGGCGCAGAGGGTTTGATTTTTGAGCGCGGGCTTTCAGCCCGCGTTCTGCCGTGTGGTGCGCTTGCGTCTGCGTTGGAAGCCGGCGTCGTGGGTTGCCGATCGTTGGGGGTGACGGAACCACAGAGGCGCAGAGGCGCAGAGGCGCAGAGGCGCAGAGGGTTTGATTTTTGAGCGCGGGCTTTCAGCCCGCGTTTCCGTTACAGCGCGCGTCTGCGTTGTCGTTTGTCATCTGCGTGGGGCCGGGACAACGAGCTACTGGCGCAGGAAGAGGCCGCGCAGCGCCCGGAGCGCTTGCTCGCTGATTGGATCGCCGGGCACCCTAGGGTGGATCTCCTCTTCGAAGGCGCCGGCGTGGAAGCGCTCCGACGTGTGCGCGACCTCGGCGCCGAAGAGCAAGATGACGGACGACAGGTAGGTGTAGAAGAGGAACAGCACGATGCCGGCGAGCGAGCCGTAGACGACGTCGTAGTTGTTGAAGTTGGCGACGTAGATGGCAAACGAGTTCTTGAGCAGTTCGAAGAGCACCGTGGCGATGACGGCGCCCGGCAGCACATCGCGCAGGGCGGGGCGGGTTGCCGGCACGATGTGGTAGAGCGTCGCGAAGGTGACGAAGGTGACGGCGGCCGGGATCAGCACGGCGGGGACTTCCCAGAGCGGGCTCTGACCGGCGATCGGGCCCCACTGCTCGGCGCTGGCCTCGCGCACGGCGCGCACGACGCCTGTGGCGACGAGCGACGAGATCAGGATCGCGCTGAGCAGCCCGATCTGCAGGAAGTCGACGAGTTTACCCTGCGCGAACGGTCGTTCCTCGTCGACGCGCCAGACGTTGTTGAGCGCGCGGCGGACGGCGGAAAACACGGACGACGCCGTCCACAGCGCGAAGACGAGACCGACGATGGCGATAGCGCCGCTGGCCGCCTGCACGCTATCGAGCAGGTCGGCGACGTCCTGGCGCCCTTCGGTCTGCGTGAGCGGCAGTTGGTCGAGCACGTAGTCGACGATCTCGTCGCGGCGGCCTTCATCACGCAGGACGAGACCGAACACCGAGAAGGCGAGGATGGCGATCGGCACGATCGCGAAGAGGACGTAATACGCGATCGCGGCGGCGTAGAGACCGGAGTTCGCACGGCCGTAGCCGCGAAACGTCTGCTTGGTGAGCACCCAGGCGGCGCGAAACACGCTGCATTGTGGCACATGGCGCACGCCGGAGGCGGCCGGGGCCGCTGATATACTCCGCCCAAGTTGGACGGAGCGCATGACTAGACCACGCACGGGCCGCGGCGGGGGCGCCGGCTATCGGCGGATCGTCGCCAAGTTCGGCACGAACCTGCTCACCGGCGGCAGCGACGAGCTCGACACGAAACTCATGGCATCGCTGGCGGCGCAGGTGGTGGCGCTGCTCGACGAGGGTCGCCAGGTGCTTGTGGTGACGTCGGGGGCGATCGCCGCCGGCCGCGAGCGGCTGGACGCACACCAGGACCGCAAGGACGTGCCGTTCCGGCAGGTGCTGGCCGCGGTCGGGCAGACGCACCTGATGCACACGTACGACCGGCTCTTCGCGAAGCACGGACGCGTTGTCGGGCAGACGCTGCTGACGCGACGCGACATCGCCGACCGCGTCGGGTACCTGAACGCCCGCAACACATTACTGGCGTTGCTCGAATTGGGCGTCGTGCCGATCGTCAACGAGAACGACGCGGTAGGCGTCGACGAGATCGCGGGCGCGAAGATCGGCGACAACGACAATTTATCGGCGCTCGTCGCGAACTTGATCGACGCCGACATGCTGGCGCTGCTCACCGACACCGGCGGCCTGTACACCGCAGACCCGCGCAAGCAACGCGACGCGACGCTGATCGACCGCGTGGACCGGATCACGAAAGAGATCGAGCAGATCGCCGGCGAGAGCGACACAGGGCGCGGCACCGGCGGCATGGTGACCAAGCTGCAGGCGGCGAAGCTCGCGACCGGCGGCGGCTCCGACGTATACATCGCGCCGGGGCACGAGCGCGACATCCTGACGCGGATCGCGCGCGGCGAGCACGTCGGCACGCTGATGCCGGCGCGCACGAGCCGCATGGAGAGCCGCAAGCGCTGGATGCTCTCGGGGCTGGCGACGAAGGGCTGCATCATCGTCGATGCGGGGGCGGGGCGGGCGCTGCTCGAACAGAAGCGCAGCCTGTTGCCGGCGGGCATCCGCGACGTGCAGGGGCCGTTCAAGCGCGGCGATGCGGTGAGCATCTGTCTCCCCGACAGCCCGCCGATCGCGTGCGGCATCACGAACTACAGCGACGAAGAAGTGAGCGCGATCCGGGGGCTGCGGTCGGACCGCATCGCGGGGGCGCTGGGGTATCACTACGGGTCAGAGGTGGTACACCGGAACAATCTGGTGGTGCTGTAGCGCGCTGCGCGCGCAGTTGTCAGTTTTCAGTTGTAAGTAATAAGTAGAGGTCAGCGACTTACGACTTCGGAACGTAGGACTCAGAACTCACAGTTGCTACGCTTTGGGCGCTGCGCGCAGTCGTCAGTTTTCAGTCGTCAGTTTTCAGTGACGCCGCGGCGTAGATGGCGCACGTTCTGCAGAGTCAGCGGCGAGTAGAATGCCGTGCCTCACGACGTAGAACTTAGCACGTAGGACTCAGAACTCACACTTGCTACGCTTCGGGCCTGAGTTTGGATAACACTTCTCCTCTCCTGTACGAAAAGACGGGCGACGGCGTCGCGTGGGTGACGCTGAACCGGCCGGACGTCCTCAACGCCGTCAATATGGCGATGCGCGACGAGCTGTGGACGCTGCTGGCGCGCTGCGCGCGCAGTTGTAAGTTTTCAGTTGTCAGTTTGTAAGTAGCACTTAGGACTCAGAACTCACACTTGCTACGCTTCGGGCGTGAGTTTGGATAGCACTTCTCCGCTCCTGTACGAAAAGACGGGCGACGTCGCGTGGGTGACGCTGAACCGGCCCGACGTCCTCAACGCCGTCAATATGGCGATGCGCGACGAGCTGTGGACGCTGCTGCACGCCGTCCGCGACGACCCGGACGTGCGGTGCATCATTTTTCGGGGGGCGGGTGAGCGTGCGTTCAGCGCCGGCGCGGACATCGGCGAGTTTGGCAGCGCGCCGTCGTACGTGGAGGCACGCGCCGGGCGCAGCGAGCGTGATACCTGGGGCATGATGCTTTCGATCATGAAGCCGATGGTCGCCGCGATCCATGGTTTTGCGTTCGGCGCCGGGTGCGAACTGAGCCTGTGCTGCGACCTGCGCATCGCGTCGGAGGATGCGACGTTCGCGCTGCCAGAGGTACACCTGGGCTACATGCCATCGGCGGGGGGCACGCAGACGCTGTCGCGCACGATCGCGCCGGGCATCGCGCGCGAGATGATCCTGAGCGCGGCGCCGATCGACGCGCAGCGGGCGCTGCGATGCGGGCTCGTGCAGCGCGTGGTGCCGCACGAGCGCCTCCTTGCGGAGTCGACGGAGATGGCGCGCACGCTGGCATCGCTGCCGCCGGCGGCTGTCGCCGCGGCGAAGGAGGCGATGCAGCGCGGCGCCGACGTGTCGCTCGAGGCGGCGTTGCGCATCGAAACGGCGCTGGCGCTGCGCGTACACGCGAAGGCGCGCTCCGAGTGAGCGAAGCTGGGCAGCCGGAGCGCGGAAGATGGGTGCGTGGATGCCTGCTGCGCGCGCTGATCGCGATCGGGGTGCTGGTCGTGGTGGGACTTGCGATCGGGCTGGCGTTCGACAACGACGACGCCAACGTGCCGACGGACGACGTGAACGCGGGGCCGGCAGAGAATTACGAGCGCGGCGACGTCTCGTACATCGCGTCCGAGCACATCTACGTGACGCGGCTCGAAGACGGCACGTTCATCGCGCTGTACGACAAGTCGCCGAAGCAGCAGGAACTGAACAGCGCCTGCCGCGTGTTTTTCGACGAGTTCGCGCAGCTGGGGCCGCTGGAGCAGCTAGCGGGCATCAAAGGCGCGTTCGTCGAGGAGTGCGAGGCGACGCGGGGCGTCTGGCGCGCCGATGGTGAGCGCGCGTTCGGCGCCGGTTACGGCGACCTCGACCGCTTCAACACGCGGACCAACGACGAAGGTGAGCTGATCGTCGACACGGGTACGCGCACGTGCACGCGCAGCCGGGGCACAGGCGTGCCGCCGTTTACGGAGACGGCGTGTCGGGGGAATGAGTGACGAGTCCTAGGTTTTAAGTCGTAAGTTGTAAGTGCGTCCGCTAGCGGCGGGGTTTCACTTTCAGGACGTCGTGGACGATGATCGCCTGGTCGCGCTCGGGGCCTACCGAGACGATGTCGATCGGGATCTTCAGCAGCCGCTCGATGTAGCGGATGTACTCCTGCGCCTGTGGGGGGAGTTCGTCCCAGGTGCGGCAGCGGTTGGTCGGGGCACGCCAGCCTTCGACTTCTTCGTAGACGGGTTTGACGTTGCCGAGCTGGACGGAGCTTGCCGGCAGCGTCGTCAGGCGGCGGCCGTCTTCAGTCTCGTACGCTGTGCAGATCTTGATCGAGGGGAAGTTATCGAGCACGTCGAGGCGCGTGAGCACGCCGCTGGTGACGCCGTTCACCATGGCGCTGTAGCGCGAGGCGACGGCGTCGAACCAGCCGGTGCGGCGGGGACGGCCGGTCGTCGTGCCGATCTCCGGGCGCGGCCCTTCGATGCGCAGGATCTGGCCGGTCTCGTCGTGCAGCTCGCTCGGCATCGGGCCGTTGCCGACGCGCGTCATGTAGGCCTTGTAGATGCCGACGACCTGCTGGATCACGGTCGGACCGATGCCGATGCCGATGCCGGCGCCGCCGGCGGATGACGACGGTACGCTCGACGTGACGTATTCGTAGGTGCCGGCATCGAGGTCAAGCAGGCAGCCCTGCGCGCCTTCGAGCAGGACGGTCTCGCCGCGGTCCAGCGCTTCATGCACGATCTGCGCCGTATCGCGCACGAACGGTGCAAGGCGCGCGCCGTAGGCGCAGTACTGCTGATAGACCTCGTCGAAGTCGAGCGGCGTCAGGTTGTAGAGCTGTTGCAGAACCTTGTTCTTGTAGGGCAGCACGAACTCGAGGCGCGCGCGCAGCGCGTCGGCATCGATCAGGTCGCCGACGCGGATGCCGATGCGGGCCACCTTATCGGTGAAGCAGGGGCCGACGCCGCGCCCCGTCGTGCCGATCGCCGCTTCGCCGCGCAGGGCTTCGTCGGCGAGGTCGATGAGCGGGTGCCAGGGCATGATGACGTGGCAGCGGTCGCTGATGAACAGGTTGGCGACGCTGATGCCGCGCGAGACGAGCTGGTCGATCTCATTGAGGACGATCGCCGGATCGACGGCGACGCCGTTGCCGATAAGGCAGGTTTTTTCGGGGTAGAAGATGCCGGCCGGCACGACGTTGAGCTTGAATTCGCCGCGGTCGTTGATCACGGTGTGGCCGGCGTTGTTGCCGGCGGAGTATCGCGCGACGACGGTCGCGCCCTGAGCGATCAGGTCGACGACGCGGCCCTTGCCTTCATCGCCCCACTGGCCGCCGATGACAACTACTGCTGGCATAAAGTACGGCCGCACCCGCGCCGGGCCGGCCGCTCCTCCAGGAAGCTGGCGTACGCCCGTTTGGGCGCAGCGCGGGGAGTATAGCAGATTGGAGGTTGGTCGTTGGTCGTTGGTCGCTGGTTGCTGGTCGCTGGTTGCTGGACGCGGGAAGCGGGAAGCGGGAACACGTGCAAGGCTGCGTCGTGTTGTAGGCGCCTCTGGCGTATGTTCCACTGCCCGCATGATGGATCTTTATCGCCGGATCGCGATCGCGCTGCCGGCGCTGGCGGTGATCCTCGTGGCCTGCGGCGGCGGTGACAATGACCGGACGCCGGGCGCTACGACGACGCCGCGCGAGCAGTTCACGCCGGGGTTGGCGACGGCGGTGACGACGGAAGGGGCAGGGCGCACGGCTACGCTCGGCGCCGAGGCGTTCGTATCGGACCGCACGCTGCCGGCCGATCGGCTCTCCGCCGAGCGCCTGGAGGACGCGGGCACGGCGACCGCCGCCGACGGGCAAACGATCCCGATGGCCCGCGCCGCGTCGGACGAGGTTGCGGCGTGGGAGTTGGTGTCGCCGGATGCAGCCGGGTGGCTCGTCTGGCGGCCCGCCGTCGTCGATGGCGTGCTGGAGGATGCAGGCGCGGGCGCGACGCTGGTCTCCGTCGAAGATGTCAACTGGCCGACTGCCTGCCTGGGCGCCGCGTCGGCAGGTGAAGTGTGCGCGCAGGTCGTCACGCCGGGCTATCGCATCGTCATCGAGCAGGGCGGGGAGACGATCACGTATCACGCTTCGCGTGCGGGGCAGATTCGCCGCGCGACGTCCGGCGGCGACTGAACTGTTCGCCGTTCGCGACAGTTGGGATAGCGTTGCCGTAACCGCGGCGATGCCGTAGGACTCACTCATGACGCGACGAGGGACGTTCATCGTGTTCGAGGGTGGTGAGGGCGCCGGCAAGTCGACGGTGCTCGCCGGTGTTGCTGCGCGCCTGCGCGGCGATGGCTGCGAAGTCGTGGAGACGCGCGAGCCCGGCGGGACGCCGCTCGGCGAGCAGATCCGCGCGCTCGTCCTCGCATCGAAAGCGGTAGATGATCCGCTCGCGGAGTTGCTGCTGTTCGAGGCGGCGCGCGCTCATCTTGTGGCGAGCGTCGTAGGGCCCGCGCTCGAACGCGGCGCAATCGTGCTCTGCGATCGCTACAGCGCGTCGTCGATCGCGTACCAGGGGTCCGGGCGGGGGTTGGGGCGCGACGTGGTGGAGCGGGCGAACGCCGTGGCGACGCAGGGCATCGCGCCGGACCTGACGCTGCTGTTGGACCTGCCGGTCGAAGCGGGTTTGGCGCGTCGCGCGGGCGCCGGTGAGGGGAACCACTTCGACCGCGAGACGATCGACTTTCACGAGCGAGTGCGGGCGGGGTTTCTGGCGCTTGCTTCAGAGGCGCGCGGCGGATGGGCGGTGCTCGATGCGACGCGGCCGTTCGAGGATGTGGCGGCGGCGGCGCTGGATGCGATTCGGGTTGTTATGCGTGGGTAGTTGCGGGCGGCGCGGCGCGGTGTTGTTGCCGGTTGCAGCGATTGGTCGGTTGCGCGGAGGTTGTCGTGCGAGAGATTCTTCGCTTCGCTCTGAATGACGGCTGGTCGCCGGCTGCATCGATTGGTCGGCTGCGCGGAGGTTGTCGTGCGAGGAGATTCTTCGCTTCGCTCTGAATGACGGTTGGTCGCCGGTTGCATCGATTGGTC
>JBBDXD010000008.1 GCA_040902535.1 Dehalococcoidia bacterium
GCTTCAGGATCGTGGTGGACTTGTGGGAGTTGGGTTCTCCCCCGTCTCCACCAACTCCACCAGTCCGGCTGGTCCGCGACCTCCGCAGGAAGCAGAACGCACGCGGACCAGTCCGGCTGTTCCAACACCCCCTGTAGCAGCGCGTCGAACCCCTCCGCCGGCGTGATCGCGCACAACTGCTTGCTCTCGACGTCCACGTAGCGCGCTCGATAAGCGGTGCGATCAGGCGTCCACGCTCTTCAAGTGTTGCCTCGCCCCACAGCGCTGCGAGGTCCCCACGGCCAAACCCAGAGCCGCCTTGTGGCGGTGGCTCTTGGCAACATGAACACCTGTCTGCGCTGAGAAGAACTCTTGCGCCGCTCCGAGCGTCGTCAGAATCATCCGGCCCACCGGAGTCGTGAAGTCGATCTGCTCCGTCACGGAGGCGAAGCCGATGTTGCGCTTTCCGAGGTGCTCCAGCGTCGTGGCCTGGACCGTCGAGTTCCGCGCCCAGCGGTCGAGCGTGTGCACGACCGCTATGTCGAAGGCGTCTGCGTCGGCGTCCGCGAGAAGTCGCACCAGCGCCGGCCGCCGCTCGATTCGGTCGGTGTACGCGCTCTTTCCCTCATCGCAGTAGAAGCCGACGAGCTCGTAACCGTGCCGCTCGCACCATCGTGAAATCTCGTTGCGCTGGGCATCCAGAGAATGACCGTCGACCTGGCTTTCGTCCGATACCCGGACGTAGCAGACCGCCCTGTTCCCCGTTCGCCTGTTCTTCACTTCGCAGCCCTTCGCTTAAGGATCGCTCGCACCACGTCCGCCCACTCTCGGCATAGATGCTCGATCGCCGTGGGCGACGGCTGCGGCGTCGTCGGACATACCGTCAACAACGTCTTTGGACACTACAACTAGAGTCGTCATGGATTTCCGTTTCAACCACTTCGGTCTCGCATCACGGGCACCACCGTGATGCCCCACCGCTTCAGCCGAGGGTCAATCTTGGGCCGTTGTGTCTTCGACGGCCCCGTTCCCTTCGCGGTCGCCAGCTTCATACTCCGCCCGAGCCCCTTCAAAGTCGCTACCACCTCAATCGATCGTCGGTTCATTCGCCGTCGGGCCAGTGCGCCGCGCATACCAGCCGGGCGCGAATGCGATGCTGGCGAGGGACAACAGCACGATCACGCCACCACCGACCGGGAAGAGCCCAATTCCAATAATGAGTGCAACGCAAAGTCCAGCGACACGCTTGAGCTTCGCGCGAAACACGGTCGCCGCCAACGGGATTAAGGCCATCAAGGCGAGCAGGAAACTCACCACGTAGATGGTGCCGAGGGCATCCATGCCAAGTCCGTCTGCGATGGCGTTGACGAGGCCAACGACCACCGCCGCTGCCGCAGCGACCCAGGCGACGATCATCACGGTACGCCCGCCGGCGATCCGGCCAATCGCCAGGACAGATGGCGCCGTCAAAATCCACGCCGCGGAGTAGCCGAAGACGGCGCTCCAATCCAGCGCGCCGTCCCGGAGCGGATTGCCCAGATAACGCCGGTCAGCAGCCACACGATCCGCGTCGGGAGCTGCGGCAACTGCGGCGGCATCGCTGCGTCATTGCTCCTGCGGGCAAGGATACGCGAGCGCGCCACCGGCACCGGCTGCCCAGCCCAGGTCTCACGAGCGCCACGTGGGCACCAATGTGATGCCCCACCGCTTCGCCTCGGGCGAATCTTCGCGCGCTTGTGTCATCGACCGCCCCGTTGCCTTCGTGGTCGCCAACCAGCACATTCGCCCCATGTAGCCGATCATCCTGGCACAGGAGTAGAATGGTGCCCCGCGGCGCCAGCCGCGCACCCGGTCCGCCACGGCGGCGAGTTGATCGCGGGAGGGTCCCGATGCCTCCGATGTCCACCCTGCGCACCTTCATCACGGCGCTCTCCACCGGAGAGACGCGCACGACGAAAGCGCTCGAAGGAGCGGCGCGGCGCCGCCGCGGAGCCGCTGCCGATGAGTTGCTCGCCGCGCTCAGACGGCGTGGCGCCCTTAACGCGCCGCTCAAGGATCCCATCCGCCAGGTGATCAGGAAGGCGCCGCTGCCCGACCGCTACATCGACGGCTGCATCGACGCGTGGCCCGATGCGCAGAAGGAGCGCGCCCGCCGCGCAGTGGTCAAGGCCATGCGCGATGGCAAACGCCTGCGGTTCCGCTGGGGCCTGACGGCAGGACGCGGATACGAGACCGAGATCCGCACCGTTGGCAGCCTCACGACGATTACCGCGCTGAGCCCGCGCCACACTTTGCACATCGGCGGCGGCGAGGTCCACGTCGCCCCGGCGCGATTCCCCCGCAAACGCTGACCCGATTGTCGTCTCGCGGCGGTACTCTTATGCATGGCGGCGCTTCAGCCGCGAGGTACGCCGACGTGGAACCTGACGTCCGCTTCTGCACCACCGACGACGGCATCCGCATCGCCTACTGCGTCGCCGGCGATGGCCCCGACATGATCTGTTGTCCGGACGCCCTGGGCTCGTTCGCGCTGGATCACCTGATCGAAGATCAGATGGGCTTTTGGCGCGCGCTCTGGCACGGCCGCCGCGTCGTCCGATTCGACATGCGCGGGATCGGCCTCTCCGACCGCGACGTCGAAGACGTGTCGCACGAAGCACTCGTCCGCGACCTGGCCGCCGTGGTGCAAGCGTCCGGCGCGAAGGACTTCACGCTTTGGGCCAGCACCATGAGCGGCCCGCGTGCGATCGCGTACGCCGCGCGGCACGCCGCAGACGTACGACGTCTCATCCTGCACCGCACCTTCGCCCGCGCCCGCGATGTCATCTCCGTGGAGCAACTCCACAACTTCGCCGAACTCGCCCGCATGAACTGGAGAATGGCCGCCCAGGTGTTCGCCGATTTGCCCGTACGCAGGGAGTTGCCCGATGCCGGCGTGCACCAGGCGGAAGTGTACGTCCAATCAACCTCCGGCGATTTCGTCGCGCGGTTCCTCACCAGGGCGTTCGAGACCTCCGATGTGACCGCACTGCTTCCCGATCTGCGCGTGCCCACGCTGGTGCTCCACCGCGGCAACGATCCCATGTTCCCCTTCCGCGTGGCGCAGGATCTTGCGGCGAAGATTCCGAGCGCGCGATTGCGCCCCCTCCCCCAGGGAATCATGAGCTACCTGGCTGCCGGCCGGATCGATGAAGTGATGAGCATCATCAATGCATTCATCGATGATGGCGCAGCGACCGCATCCGCAGCCGACGCACGCAAGATCGATCCCACCGTGCGTATGGTGTTGTTCACCGACCTCGTGGGACACACCGAAATGATGCGCCGCCTCGGCGACGATCTCGGCCGCAAGCTGCTCCGCGAGCACGAACGCATCACCCGCGACGTGCTGAGGCTCCACGGCGGCGCCGAAGTCAAGACGATGGGCGACGGCTTTCTGGCCTCGTTCGGATCCGTTACGAAAGCCATGGATTGTGCGATCGGCCTACAACGCGCGTTTGCTACGCACACGGAATCTATGCCAGAACCGCTGCGCGTCCGCGTCGGCCTCAACGCCGGCGAACCTATCGAAGAAGAGGGTGACCTCTTCGGCACGACGGTGATTCTCGCGTCGCGGATCTGCGCCCACGCCGAGGCCGGCGAGATCCTCATCCCCGAGCCCCTGCGACACCTGCTGTCGGGCAAGAGTTACGTCTACGCCGACCGCGGCGACACGATGCTCAAGGGCTTCGAAGACGCCGTCCGCCTGTACGAAGTGCGCTGGCAGGAGTAAATCGACCACAGGCCAAGCTGATGCCCCGTCGCTCCAACCTCTGGTCAACCCTCGCCCGTCCGTGTCTTCGACGCCCCCGCTCCCTTCGCGTTCGCCACTTCTTCCTCTGCCCGTCGAGCAGGATCTCTCGGCCTCTTCGCGTAAGCGTATGGCAATCGCTGGCGCGGCCCTTAACGTGACCGCTTACCAGGGACTCCAGCCGCCAGGCCGCTCATATCGCCTGCCATTGGGTGGCGAGCAAAGAACTCGGCGACGCCTCGCGCCACTGGCTCAGGACGCTGTATGTGCAACAGGTGTGCCACGCCGTCAATCGTGCAGTCCTCGGCTTGTGGGAACCAGGAGTGAAGCTGTGCGTGGCTGTCCACGAACAGCCGCTCCGTCTCCGTGCCCAGCACCGAGAGGACCGGCACCGAGATACCCGCTGCCTGAGCGGCGCCGAACTGCCATGCGCTAAGCGCAGGCAGATAGGAGCCGAAGAAATTGTCGGCATCGTTCACCGCACGAGCGACGCCCCCGGGCATGTGTTCCTCGATCACCTTCTGGCACGTTTCCCAGTCCAGGCCACACGCCATGCTCAGGAAGTTCGCCATCGCTCCCTCGCGGTCACCGGAGCCGTACGCCGCCAAAGCTGGCTCCGCCTTCTCGAAGAACTCGGCAGCGCCGGGCGCGCCCAGCAGCGGTGGTTCGAGAAGGGCCAGCGAGCGAACGACGTCGGGACAATCGACGGCCAGTTGGAGAGCAATGGCGGCCCCCGTTGAGTGTCCGGCTACATGCGCGCGACCGATGCCGAGTTGGCGCAGCAGGTCGGCGGCATCGGCCGCATGTTCCGCGAAGGTCACCGGCGAAGGGCCATTCGCGCTGGGGACTGGTCGCCGCTGGTGGTAGCTGATTAAGCGATAGCGCTCGACCAGCGCTTTCTCCGACAAGAAGGGCACGAAGCCGTCCGCAAAGGGACCCGCGCTGATCAAGAGCACCGGTTCACCTGATCCCGCTTCCTCGTACTCCAACTCTGCTCCGCGGACGCGCGCCGTTTCCATACCTTCTACCTCCATGTGGGTTGCGTATTCTCGGGCCAGCTCCAGGCTGCCCAATTACTAGTGCGTAATCGAGACGGTTACGATGGGAACTTCTGCGGTTACAATTGCGGTCAGTTGGTCCCCGAGCCGTAATATGGTGATCTCTTGTCGATGAGCGATGAATTGGCGGGCGAACCCGTCCTTGGACCGGCACGAGATGCTGTCTCGCGCGGCGACTGGCAACAGGCGTACGATCTCCTCATCGCGGTGGACGCGCGGACGCCTCTGAGCGCGCCGGACCTCCCCCTTATGGCCGATGTGGCGTACGCAGCAGGTCACCTCGATGTGACGATCGCCGCTTGGGAACGGGCATACGGGCAGAGCCTACGCGCGGGTGATCATCTTGCCGCGGCAGGTGCCGCCGTCCGGCTCGCGCTGCACCTCCTCTTCGACACGGCTCTCATGGCCCCTGTGCGCGGCTGGGCGAAGCGGGTCGAGCGGCTTCTCGAGGGCATGGACGAGACACCAGTTCACGCCTGGCTCGCCGTCGTCCGGAACTATGAACGCCTCCTCTCGGGCGACTTTCAGGAGGCGCGGAAGTGGGCCCGGCGCGCCATCGATGCGGGCACGAATTGCGCTCCCGCGGCTGCGGCCATAGGTCGCGTCGCCGAGGCCCGCAGCCTCATCCTCGAAGGCGATGTGGCGCAGGGGGTCGGGCTGCTCAACGAAGCAGCTATGGCAGCCGTCTCTGGTGACCTCGATCCGCTTTTCACGGGGGTTGTCTATTGCGAAGTCGTCTGCGCTCTCCAAGCGCTCGCGCAATACGACCTGGCCGAAGAGTGGACCGAAGCCATGGAGCGCTGGCGGCAAGGTCAGCCGGTGGGGAGCATCCACGGACGCTGCCGCGTTCACCGCGCCGAGATCCTCCGGCTGCGAGGATCGTGCATCGAAGCCGAGAAGGAAGCGCTCCTTGCCTGCGAAGAGCTGCGCCCATATCTGCGGCGGGAGTTCGGATGGCCGCTGACCGAATTAGGCCGAATCCGCCTCAGAAGAGGAGACATCCGGGGCGCAGAAGCAGCATTCGTCGCGGCGCACGCGGCCGGTTGGGATCCACAGCCAGGTCTCGCCCAGGTGCAGCTGGCACAGGGTAACGCGGAGCAGGCACTCGCATCGATCCGAGATGCTCTGGATCACCCCGGGAACGTACCCTCAAAAGAGGTCCCACCGAATACAGAGTTGCGCCGGGCGCCCCTCCTCGAGGTCCAGGTCGAGATCGAGATCGCGGCCGGAAATCTCGACGCAGCCCGCGCGGCCGCTGCCGACCTCGCGCGTATCGCAACCTCGTTCGAAAGCAAGGCGCTCGCCGCCGGCGCACTCTGTGCCGGGGGAAGAGTGAAGCTGGCTGAAGGTGATGCGGAGGGCGCCCGCAAAGAGTTCGACAAGGCAGCGCATCTCTGGAACGAGGTTGGCGCACCTTACGAGACGGCTATCGCTCGCATGGGGCTCGGGCACGCATGCCGCGCTGAGGGAAACGAGGCTTTGGCCCGGCTGGAATTCCGCGCTGCCCAATCAGTCTTCGAACAGATCGGAGCCAGGCTCGAGGCCGTCCGAGCGGCGGAAGCCTGTGGCGACGCGCAAGAATGTGAGGAAGCGAAGCCCGCTCTACGTGCGCGGCAGGCTCCGCGTGGCGACGATGGCGTCGGCCGGGAAGACGCCTTTCGGCGGGAGGGCGACTTCTGGTCCGTCGTGTATGAGGGCAACACCATACGCGTGCGCGATCTCAAGGGCCTGCACTACCTCGCTAAGCTCCTCTCCGATCCAGGAAGGGAGTTCCACGTTCTCGATCTGATAGCTGCTGAGAGAGGCGGAGCGGGAGACCTCAACCGCGTCTCGGAGACCGGTGTTTCATTCGCAACAGGGACGGATGCCGGTGAGTTGCTCGATGCTCCCGCCAGACACGCATACCGAAGACGGCTTGCGGAGATCGACGAGGACATCGAAGAAGCACGCGCAATGGCGGATTCCGAGCGCACCGCACAGGCGGAAGCCGAACGTGACTTTTTGGTGCGGGAACTCGCTCGTGCAGTAGGGCTTGGCGGCCGTGGCCGGCGAGCGGGCTCCATTTCGGAACGGGCGAGAGCCAGCGTGACCCGGGCCGTCCGCCAGGCCATAGCACGTATCCGCGAACACAACTCGCCATTGGGGGAGCACCTCGATCGGGCCATCCGCACGGGCTCGTACTGTGTTTACCTTCCCGATCCTCGTCTTCCCGTCCGTTGGAAGGTCTAACGAGCGCCATAGCGGACCCTGTCAGCCAATCGGCTCATCGTAAAGCGTCCGTCCGCCGGCGTCATGCCCGCCTTTGTGCGCATGTGCGGATTTCGCCTCGGCTCCCTATATTGACCGCGTGATCAGAAGAATGACCGTTACGGAACTGAAGGCAAGGCTCCCCGCCCTGCTCGACGAGATCGAAGGGGGCGATGAGATCGAGATCACGAGGCATGGCAACACCGTAGAAGCGGCTCACCCCGGCCCGCCGCCCGCATGCCCTCAATGGCCGCTTCGCGGGCGTGGCTATGAGTGCGGCCTTCTGATGGCGGTCTGGCAAAAATCTACCGCACAGGCTGTCGATCTTGCCGGCTGCGAATCGTCGAAATCATAGCCGGCAGTCTGCCGTCGGTCACGTAAGTGCGTCCCGTGATAGCTATACTCGCCCGCACGACGCACTGAATCTCTCGTCGGAGGTCGCCATGCAAACGATCGTTCCCTACCTCTGGTTCGACAGCCAGGCCGAAGAGGCGATGCGATTCTATACGGCGCTGTTCCCGAACTCACGCGTCGGCGACGTGTCGCGCTACGGGGAAGGTATGCCCATGCCCGCCGGCACCGTCATGTCCGCGACCTTCGAACTCGATGGACAGGAGTTCGTGGCGCTCAACGGCGGTCCGATGTTCAAGTTCACGGAGGCGATATCGCTGTTCGTGAAGTGCGAAACGCAGGAGGAAGTTGACCGCCTGTGGTCGGCGCTGACCGCCCACGGCGGCGAGGAGAGCATGTGCGGCTGGCTGAAGGACAGGTACGGCCTGTCGTGGCAGATCATCCCGAATGCGCTCGGCAAGCTGTTGGGCGATCCTGATCCCGAAAAAGCTGGGCGCGTGATGCAGGCGATGCTCCAGATGCGGAAGATCGACATCGCAGGCTTGCGGGAGGCGTATGAGGCGTAAGGTCGCACCTGCCGTGAACTGACTCACACCATCTACACTCAACCGCCACACGCCGCATGCATCTCACCATAGAACGGCACTCGCGCGCGCGCTACATGCTGAACGTAGCACAGAGACTGAATCGAGGCACATTGGCGAACTTCGGCGAACTCACCGTCAGTGATGGCGTGCTGCGGGCCCTGCAGGACATGGGGTTCGAGGAGCCGACGCCCGTCCAGGTCCGCGCGATCCCCCACCTCATGGATCGGCGCGATGTCGTCGCCCAGGCGCTTACCGGCACCGGCAAGACCGCCGCGTTCGGCATCCCGCTCGTCGAGTCGATCGATACGGCGCGCGACGTGCCGCAGGCCGTTGTGTTGACGCCGACGCGCGAACTCGCCGTGCAGGTCGCGGAGCACCTCACGCGCCTTGGCCGATATCGACGCCTCCGGCTCCTGCCCATCTACGGAGGACAGCCCATCTCCCGCCAACTGGCGGCGCTCCGGCGCGGCGTTCACGCGATCGTCGCGACGCCCGGCAGGCTCATGGACCACATGCGGCGCGGCACTGTCGATCTCAGCGCCGTCGGCATGCTCGTGCTCGATGAGGCGGATCAGATGCTGCAGATGGGATTCCAGGAGGATGTCGAGTACATCCTCGAGCACCTGCCGCAAGCTCACGTCACCGCGTTGTTCTCGGCCACGATGCCCAAGCCGATCCTGGACATCGTGCATCGCTATATGCGCGCTCCGGAAGTCATCCTCCTCAGCAAGCCGAAGGCGCTCACGGCGCCGGAAATTGACCAGTCGTTCTATATCGTCCCGTACCCCCAGAAGTTCGACGCCCTCGGCCGCGTGCTGGATGCGCGGCAACCGGACCGCACGCTCGTCTTCTGCGCGACGAAGCGCACGGTCGATGAAGTGGCGGACCGGCTGCAGGCGCGCGGCTACAACGCCGACGCCATCCACAGCGACATCAGCCAGGCAATGCGCGAAAAGGTCCTGCGCAGCTTCCGCGATGGCAACACCGACGTGCTCGTCGCGACCGATGTCGCGGCGCGCGGCCTCGATATCACGGACGTCACGTTGGTCCTGAACTTCGATATCCCGCCGGACCCCGAGTACTACGTCCATCGCATCGGCCGCACCGGGCGTGTCGGACGGCATGGAGAGGCGATCACGTTCGTGAATCCGCGCGAGATGCGCGAACTCAAGGCCATCGAGCGTGTTACCGGAGCCCACATCCGGCGCGGGGAGGTGCCGACGGCGCTCGATGCCGAAGAGCGGGAGTTCCAGGTCCTTTCAGAGCGGCTCCTGGACGTCCTCGGCAAGAACGAGTGGGGAAGGTTTCGCGCGGTCGTCGACCTGTTGGCCGACGACTATGACTCGATGGACGTGGCGGCGGCGGCCATTTCGCTCGCCGCGCGCCCTCGCGCCGCAACCAAGGCTCGTGCTAAGCCTGCGCCGGAGCCCGCGGCTCCTCCCCCGGCCCGTGCCGCCCGCCCGAAGCGGCACGCTGAGCCGAAGCCCAAACCTCGACCGAAGAACAGGCGCTCCGCCCCGCCTCGTCACGCCGCTGCCCGCGGACGCCGTACCTGATGCCTCGCGCGAGACCGTAGCGGGCCAATCGCTAGCATGTCCTATGCCAGATATGCCACGCGACGCCGGCGAAATCGTCGTCGTCCATACGTCCGACCTCCATCTCGGCACGCACGGTGAGCGCGATGACCTCGATGTTCTCCGCCGCGTACTGACCACCGCGGCGCAGGCCGCCGCCGATGCGCTTCTGCTGGCGGGTGACATCTTCGATACCAACCGCCTGCCCATCACCGTCATCGATAGCGTGGCGCGCTTGCTCGCCGACGCATCGCTGCCCGTTGTCGTCCTGACGGGCAATCACGATCCTGCCACCGCCGACTCGGCGTATCGGAAGGGCGGTCTCGCTGATCCGCCCAACGTCCACGTGCTGGGCGTCACCTGCGAAGATAGCGTCGTCCTGGAGCACATTTCCCTCGAGATCTGCGGCACGCCGCACACGGATTATGTCGATATGTCGCCCATCAGTACGCCCTCGACCCGCGCCGCCCGGCACCAGATCGTCATGGCGCACGGTCACTTCGTCCGCAGCGCCTATGACTTGCATCGCAGTTGGCTCGTCCACGATGCCGACCTGGAGGCCACCGGCGCCGACTACGTCGCGCTTGGACACTGGAGGTCGCCGAGCGCGTGGGCTCGGGCGCGGTGGAAGCGCATTACTCCGGCTCGCCGCACCGCGCCGGCAGCGTGAACGTCGTAAGGCTCAACGGCAGCGTCCCCGCCGTCGCCCGCATGTCCGTCAGGCGCGAAGATGTCGAGCTTCGCCAGCGCGAGAATCGCTGACGCGAGAGTGCCGCCTTCCGGCCGGCGAACCTCGCTGCTACCCGTTTGTCACATCTTCTGCGATCTCATGATCGCGCATGTTCGGCAGTCGCCGCGATCATGCGTACAGGCAGGTAGGCAGGAGGACACCATGGTCGCACAGCGCACCGAAGGCGAAGGAGCCGAAGCCGAGCACACCCACGAAGACCGCATGCACGCGCACGACCACTATCACGTCTCGCATCACCACGGCGGCGGCATGATGTCTGAGTGGAAGCACCGCACGTACTGGCACACGCACGACCACAACCACAACGAACTGACACACAGCCACGATTACAGCTCCGGCCAGGAAGAGGCCGAGCACGGCAAGGAAGCCCACATTCACGACCACGCCGCCCCGACGAAGTCGCCGGCCTAGCGCTCGTCGAAGACCGACCCCCGCCGCGCTGGCTCCGGAATCTCGTAACGGGCGTTGGGACCGCCAGGGTCTCGAATGTAGCGCTGGTAGCGCCGTTCATGTTTGACCGCCCCGCCGCCCACATGTCTTCGGGCTACGACGGCGTTCCCGGCGCGTGCCCGGTCAGACGCTCCCTGCTAGCATGGATCCATGGACCCACGCATCCAGTACGCCACCAGCTCTGACGGTGTAAGTCTCGCTTACTGGACCCTCGGCGATGGGCCGGCGCTCGTGAACCCGCCGCCCGCCAGTCCGTGGAGCCACGCACAGATGGAGTGGCAGATCCCCGAATGGCGCCACTGGTATGAGCACCTCATCCGCGACCTCAAAGTCGTCCGCTACGACAACAGGGGCGCCGGTCTGTCCGACCGCGACGCCGACGACTGCTCTCTCGAGTCCAACGTGCGCGATCTCGAAGCCATCGTGGACACGCTCGGTCTGCAGCGGTTCGCGCTCTTCGGGATCTACTACGCCAGCACTGCGGCGATTGCGTACGCGGCCCGGCATCCAGAACGCGTAACTCATCTCATCCTTTGGTGCGGTTTCGCCCGCCAGGAAGATGCGCAGGCGACCGGCACGAACGATGCCCTGCGCGCCCTCCTCGATGTCGATTGGACGCTCTTCACGGAGACACTCGCTCACAGCGTGTTCGGCTGGTCGCAGGGAGCGCCCGCGCACCGCTTTGCGGAATACATGCGCGCCAGCACGACGCCGGAGATGGTCCGTAAGACCTGGATGTCGAACGAAGGTCTCGACCTGCTCGGCGAACTCCCGAAGATCCAGGCGCCGACGCTCGTGATGCACCGGCGCCAGTTTCCCTTCATCAAACTCGAGACGGCGCGCGACCTCGCGGCGCGTATCTCTAATTCGGAACTCGTCGTGTTCGAGGGCGACTCCGTGTCACCGTATCTCGACGATATGGAAGACGTGATGTCGACCATTCTCGACTTCATGGGCGTCACCTCCGATGGCGCCCGCACCCACGTCGCCGAGCGCAGCAGCAGGTCTGCCTCCAGCGTCGGGTTCCGCACGATCATGTTCACCGACATGGAGGGCTCTACAGAGGCCACGCAGCGTCTTGGCGATGCTCAGGCGCAGTCGATGGTCCGGCGTCACAACGAGATCGTTCGGGACGCGCTCCATGCCTATGGCGGTACCGAGGTGAAACACACCGGCGATGGCATCATGTCGTCATTCCCGTCGTCGTCGCTCGCCGTCGAGTGTGCCGTCGCCATTCAACGGGCCATCGAGGCGCACTCCCAATCGCACCCCGACGAGGCGATCCGCGTGCGTATCGGCCTCAACGCCGGTGAGCCCGTCGCGGAGGGCGACGACCTCTTCGGCACCGCCGTACAGCTGGCATCGCGCATCTGCAGTCGCGCCGAGCCGCGCCAGGTGCTCGTGTCCGATGTCGTGCGACAACTCGTCGCCGGCAAGGGCTTTTTGTTCGGCGACCGTGGCGAGACCGAACTGCGTGGCTTCGAGGACCCCGTGCGCATCTTTGAGGTGCGCTGGCAGGATCAAAACTCCTAGCGAGGACGTCCGCCATCAGCGCAGATAGTACGCCTCAGCGCGTCTTCGACCTCATCGTCCGCGGCGGCACGCTCTACGACGGTAGCGGCGGCGAAGGCTACGACGCCGATATCGGTATCGTCGGCGATCGCATTGAAGCGATCGGCAATCTCACTGAAACGCGGTCCGCCGAAACGATCGACGCAACGTCGATGGCCGTCGCGCCCGGCTTCATCAACATGCTCAGCCACTCCTACATGAGCATCCTGCAAGATCCCCGCTCCCTCGGTGAGCTGAAACAGGGCGTCACGCTGCAGATCTTCGGCGAAGGCACATCGATGGGCCCGCTGACCCCCGATATGCACCGCCGCATGCAGAAGGGCATGCACGAAGATTCGCTTCCGGTCGACATTCCGTGGCGCACGCTCGCCGAATACCTTGCCCACGTCGAACAGGTCGGCATCTCGCAGAACGTCGCGTCCTACATCGGCGCCACGACACTGCGCCAGTACGCCGTCGGCGCCGAAGACCGCCCCGCGACGACCGCCGAACTGGACGTCATGCGTGGCCTCGTCCGCGACGAGATGTCCGCGGGCGCGCTCGGCATCGGTTCGTCGCTGATCTATCCGCCGGCGTTCTTCGCTTCCACCGAAGAGCTCGTGGAGCTGTGCAAGGCGGCCGCGCCCTATGGCGGCAAGTACATCTCACACATGCGCAGCGAGGGCGACGCTCTCATCGAAGCAGTCGAAGAACTCATGCGTATCATGCGCGAGGGCGGTGTCCCCGCGGAGATCTATCACCTGAAGGCCGCTGGCCGCCCGAACTGGCACAAGCTGGATCAAGTGATCGACATGGTGCAGCGCGCCCGCGCGGAAGGCGAGCCAATTACCGCCGATATGTACCTCTACAACGCAGGCGCCACGGGACTCTCGAACTGCATCCCGCCCAAGTACCACGATGGCGGCTCCGGCAAACTCCTCGATCGCCTTGAAGACGCGACAGTACGCAAGCAGATCCACGACGACATCGCTAACTCGCACGAAGGCTGGGAGAACCTCTACGCGCGGGTCGGCGGACCGTCCGGCGTGCTGATCCTCAGCGTCCGCAAGGACGAGAATCGTCAGTACCAGGGCAAGACCATGGACGTCATCGCGCGGATGATGAACATCGACGATCCGATCGATGCCTTGATCGAACTCGTACGGCGCGACCGCTCCCGCATCACGACGGCATATTTCATGATGTCGGAGGAGAACATCCGCAAGGAAGTACAGCTTCCGTGGGTGGCGTTCGGCTCGGACTCACCGTCGTGGGCCGCCGAGGGAGAGTTCCTCAAGGCATCGACGCATCCGCGCGCCTACGGCAACTTCGCTCGCCTGCTCGGCACGTACGTCCGCGACGAGCATCTCGTCTCGCTGCCCGAGGCGGTCCGCCGCCTCACGCGCTTCCCCGCCGACAACCTCGGACTCGCCGGCCGCGGGCGCATCGAACGCGGCTTCTTCGCCGATGTCGTTGTATTCGACCCGGCAACGATCGGCGACCGCGCGACGTACGAGGAACCACATCAATACGCGGTCGGCGTCCGCGATGTCATCGTGAACGGACATCCCACCTTGCGAGATGGCGAACACAGCGGCGCGTTCCCCGGCCGCGCCGTCTACGGCCCCGGCAAACAGTAAGTCGGCCGGAAGGCAGGAGTCGCAATTTGAAGCTCAGCCCGGCCGATCTCGCCCGTATGCGCGGCAAGACGCAGGAACTTGTCGACAAGCACCACCTGCCCGGCATCGCGCACGGGCGTGTGACGGCGCTCCGCTTCGACGACTGCGCCATGCTCCGAAAGAACCCGACGATCGAACCATGGGCGTGACCGACCCCGTTCCCTGACGCTGCACTCACGCCAGCCCTTCGATCTCGCACTCACGGACCACGCAGACGCAAGCGCAGCCGTCGTGCTCCACACGCAGGGCGTACGCAGCGCCACCCTCGACCCAGCAGCACTCCATCACCACGCCGATCGTCCACGGTGGCAGACAGGCCGGATCGACCCGCGCCCCGCGTTCGATGTTGTGCGTCTCGGCGCCCGCCAATTCGGCGACCACCTCATCGCCGGGCGAGTACTGGTGCCGAATCTTTGTAGTTGCGTGCATTCCCGCCTCCCGGGCAAAGATAGGCGCTGGCGGCGACAGATCGTGTCGCTCCTTGACACAATTTCCGCGCAGTTCGCGTCGGGAAGTAGCATGGACGTCATGAATCCCCAGCGGCGCTCTGTGCGCCTTGCGAAAATCCTCGAGTTGCTGCGCGGTCGCAAGGCCGGCTACACGGCGCGTGAACTCGCGGACATCACCGGCCGCAACATCCGGACGATTCAGCGGGACATCAATGTGCTGCAGTCGGAGATGGGCGAACCGCTCATGGAGGATCGCGGCCGGTACGCGCTGCTCCGCGAAGAGCGGCTCTCGCCCCTCGAACTGACCCTCCAGCAGGCGCGCGCGCTCTTTATCGCCACGCGCCTCTTCCTCCGTTACAGCGACGAGGGCGACCCGTTTGCCGCCGAGGCGCTCCGCAAGGTCGCGCAGATCATGCCGCAACGCGTGCGCGAACTCGTCCGCGCCGCCGCCGAGACCGTCGCCTCCCGGTCGTTCGATGCGGAGTTCGCCCGCCACATGACGACCGTCACCGAAGCGTGGTCACGCCAACGCGTGCTCAAACTCAGCTATCGGTCGGCCGGAAGGCAGCGGCCTCGCGAGGTGATCGTGGAGCCATACTTCATCGAGCCCAGCGCCGCCGGCTTCGCCACCTACCTGATCGCCTACTCCCGCACGCACGAGAGCATGCGCACCTTCAAGGTGGAGCGCATCGTCTCCGCCGAGATGCTGCCGCAGGCGTTCGCCGTCCCCGACGACTTCGACATCGATGCGTTGCTGTCGTCGGCATGGGGCATCATCTGGGGCGAAGGGAAGACCGTCGAGCTGCAATTCTCCCCGGACGTCGCGTGGCGCGTGAGGGAAACGCGCTGGCACCCCACCCAGTCCGTCGAAGATCTGCCCGGTGGCGGTGTCCTGCTCACCATGACGGTCGCCGGCATGATGGAAGTCGGCCGCTGGGTGCGTAGCTGGGGCGATAAGTGCCAGGTGCTGGCGCCACCCGAACTGCGCGCCGAACTGCGGGAGGAAGCTCTGCGCCTCGCGCGTCAGTACGCCAGCCCCGCGAGGCCCGCCCCGCGCAAGCGCACAACCTCCCGCCAGCCGGCAGCGGCATCGAAAGGGCAAGCGCGCCTCGGGGCCTGACCTTTTGCCCTCGTCAAATCTCGACGTTACCCGAGTCGTGGCATGAGCGCTATCGAGGCAGCCGTCCCGCGACCGGCGGCAAAACGGGAAACGCACCGTGAGGCTCCGTCTGGTACCAGTACGCCGTGCTCGAGTAGTCGTTTGACAGGTCGTTGGCGTGACCGTGCTCGATCGTCACCTTGATCGACTCACGAAAGTGAATCGGATCTTCGATGTGCCAGCGGTACATCGAGTTCTTGCCGGACCACGGCCAGTCGGCGCTGCCCGAGTACACAGGCAGCCCGTAATACGGCGTGTGGAACGCCCGCGTCGGCGACCACGCCGTACCGAAGTAGTCCTCGGTGCCGGTGCCGCGCAGCCGCAGTTCGCCATCGATCCAGATCATGTCGTCGCCTTCGCCGTACCAGTCGTTCTGTTGCCGCTCGAACACATCGACGTTGAGGTTGCATCCTGCGTAGTGCCCCCGCCCGGTCGCTTCCAGGATCACGTAATTCCCTGCGCCCTCCAGGTTCGGACGCTTCCAGAACTCTTCGCGTTCGCGATTCCCGTGCGGTTCGCCCTTCGCTCCCCAGCCGTCGGTCGGGTTCTCGCGCCGCCACTGCGCGTGGAACAGGGCAATGTCGTCGACGCGACGTTCGTACGTCTCGTAGTCGACGTAGAAGTAGCAAACAAGCGGCTTGTCGCCGTCATTCGCGATCTCGATGCGCCCGCCGTCGTTAAACGGCATCGGGAAGAAGCAGTTGAATCCGCGACCGCTCCGCGGACTCATCGCAAGGGGTAGCGACCAGTACTCCGGCGTGATGCCGTGCCCGACGCCGAAGAAGTCCCCCGTCGGCACCTCGACGCACGGCGTCGATGCGCCGTCCCACCACATGCGGAGCACGCTGCGGCGTGGATACCGCACTTCCGGCGAAGCCAGCGTCAGCCATACGTGCCGGACGCAGCCAGGGCCGCTCATCTCAGCCATCAGGTGACGGTCGCCGGGCAGAATCGTCACGTAGTCGGCATTGCCGCCGGTCCGGTCCCACGAAGAGCTTCGCGCGCTCCGCGCATCGCGTAGCCGCGTCAACCCATTCAGTCCGCCAGAGCTGATCGTCATCGCCTGCCCTTTCTGTTGCGCTGGCGAGTATCGCCATGCTTATCATGAAAGGGCAGCTCGTTCGCGGCCGCGCCCCTTACGCCTTCGCGGGCGACCTGAACTCCTGCTCGATTACCGCCTCGAAGAGTTTCACCGCCGGCGGCCCCTGCAGGACACCCATCAACGAACCCTGTCGGTGCCCGGCCCTGAAGGCCTCGCTCTGCGTCCAGGCGATGAACGCGTCGCGGCTCTCCCAGGTGCTGTGGCTGATGTATTCGCCCTCCGCATCGCCCCGCAGCAGCGCGAAATGAACGATGCCCGGAACATCCTTCAGATAGCTGTCGCGGCCTTTCCAGATCTGCTCAAACTCCTCGCCCTTCCCCGCCGCCACCGTGAAGTTGTTCATCGCAATGAACATCGGAATCACCTCCCGTAATCACTCACTCTCGACGACGGCATCGTAGCAGGCGGCAAGACTGCACGCGGCGGCAAGCAGAAAACCCGCAATCTGCGGGTTTTCGTCGCTTCTCAGGTGGTTGCCCGTCAGGCGTTTCGCCTCACTCGAACCCGTTCATAATCGTGATGATCGCAGGTCCCAGGATGACGATGAACAACGTCGGAAAGATGCAGATCACGAGTGGAAAGAGCATCTTGACCGGCGCTTTGTACGCCTGCTCTTCCGCCCGCTGCCGGCGCCGGATCCGCAACTGGTCCGACTGCACGCGCAGCACCTGGCCGATCGACGAACCCATCGCCTCGGCCTGGATCACGGCATTGGTGAACTGCATCAGGTCCGGCACCTGCGTCCGGTCTCCCAGTTCCTTCAGCGCATCGCGCCGCGTCTTTCCGAGGGCGATCTCCCGGAGCGACCGTGAAAGCTCCTGCGCGAACGGCCCCTGCACCTTCTCTGAAACGCGAGACAGCGCCGCATCGAGCCCCAGGCCGGCCTCGACGCACGTCGTAATCAGGTCGAACGCGTCCGGCAGGCTCTTGACGATCGCATGCTGACGCTGTCGTGCGCGCGAGTTCACGATGTAGAACGGCAGGTAGAATCCGACGAACGCGAGCAACCCGAAGATGCCGAACTGCATCGGCCCCATCGATGAGCGCATCACGAACATGATCAGCAGCCCAATCCCCGTCGCCGCCGCCGACGAGACAAGCACCATCGTCAGGAACCCGTTCAGATTCATCGGCTCGCCGGCCGTGATCAACTTGCGTTCCACGCCGGACAGCAGCGTTTTCGGCAGCAGATTGCCCAGACTCCGCGCCGCGCCCTGTACCAGTGGAGCGACCATCCGCTGGCCGAAGCCCGGCACTTCGATCTCCGTGTCCGCATCCGACCCGCGCTTGAACGACTCGAGCCGCTGGCGGGCCATGCTTCCCGAACCGCGCGCCGTCACACCCAGCACGAAGAACAACACCATGCCGAAGATCGCGGCCGCGCTTCCCAGTGCCAGGGGATCCATTCCAGCCATGCTTATACCTCGATATTCAGGATGCGCTGAATGACCATCACACCGATCACTTCCAGCACGACCGCCAGGCCGATCATGAACCGGCCCATGAACGTCGTGAAGAGCGGCTCGATGTACCCGGGACTCATGATCTGGAACAGCACGCCCACGCCGATCGGAATGAACCCGATCACCAGGCCGGTGAGCTTCTGCTGCGCCGTCAACGTCGTGATCTCCCCCCGGATGCGAATCCGCTCGCGCATCGTCTCCGCCACGTTGTCCAGGATCTCGCCGAGGTTACCGCCGACCGTGCGCTGCACCAGGATCGCCGTGACCACGATGTCCAGGTCGTAGCTCCCCGAGCGATCGCTCAGCGCCACGAGCGCCTCTTCCGCGCTCGAACCGATGTTCATTTCGTGAATCGTCCGCCCTAGCTCCGTCGAGATCGGGTGCGAGAGCTGGTCCGCGGCGTTGTCCATGGCCTGGAGCAGGCCGAAGCCCGCCTTCAGCGCGTTCGAAATAATCTGGAGCGCTTCCGGGAGCTGCGCGTTCATCTTCGCCACGCGTGACTTGCGCTTTCGCGTCAGGTAGAACATCGGCCCGTTGTACGCGACCACTGCCGCCACTGCGCCCACGATCCACGCGGTTACGCCCGGTATGAAGGCGATCGGCATCACGAACGCCGCCGCGGCGAACCCGAACTTCATCGCGATGAACTCGCCCGGGCGCACACTCATGTCCGCCCGCTCGAGTTGAAGCGCCAGGTCTTCGCTGTTTCCCTTAAACAGGTCGCCCAAAATGCCGCCTTCGCGTGTCACCCGAAGCGCGCCCGGCACCCCGCCCCCCACGTCTACGACAGACGTGCCGGACATCAGCCCCTGCAGGCGGCCGCGCACGGCCTGTGATTGCGGCATGGCCGAACCGTAGAACGCGAAGAGCGCCACCACGATGGTCGCCATGACCGAGAATGCTGCTACTGCTGCAAGCGGATCGATCATCAGAGCACTGATCCTGCTACTGCAAAGAGGTCCGGCGGCAGATGTATGCCCGAAACCTCGAACTTCTCGACAAACCGCGGACGGATGCCCGTCGTGCGCAGTTCTCCAAGGATGCGGCCGTCCGTGTCGACGCCCGTCTGCACGAATCGGAACAGGTCTTGCATCGTCACCACCTGGCCCTCCATGCCCGAAACCTCGGCCACGGATACGACCTTGCGTGTCCCATCAGGGAAGCGCGCGATCTGAATGACAACGTGCAGCGCCGATGACATCTGTTCCCGGATCGCCTTCACCGGCAGTTCGAACCCCGCCATCATCACCATGTTCTCGATCCGCGCGAGCGCGTCGCGAGGCGTGTTGGCGTGGACTGTGCCGAGCGAGCCTTCGTGACCGGTGTTCATCGCCTGGAGCATGTCGAATGCTTCCGGCCCGCGCACCTCACCCACGATGATGCGGTCCGGCCGCATGCGCAGCGAGTTCCGGACCAGGTCGCGCTGCGTCACCTCGCCCTTGCCTTCGAGCGATGCCGGGCGCGCTTCCAGCGTCACGACGTGGCCCTGCTGGAGCTGAAGCTCCGTCGGGTCCTCGATCGTCACGATGCGCTCGGTATCCGGAATGAACGACGAAAGCGCGTTGAGCATCGTCGTCTTACCCGAGCCGGTACCGCCGGAGATCAGGATGTTGAGTTGAGCCTGTACGCACGCACGAAAGAACTCCGCCAGTTCGTTCGTCAACGCACCCGTCGCGACGAGGTCGTTGATCGTCATCTTGTCCGTGCGGAACTTTCGGATCGTCACCGTCGGGCTTTTCGGCGCCACGGGCGGAATGATGATGTTGACACGCGAACCATCCGGCAAGCGCGCGTCCACCATCGGCGAAGACTCATCGACGCGCCGGCCTAGCGGCGCCACGATACGCTCGACGATCCGCATGATGTGCGTGTCATCGCGGAACCGCACCGAACTCAGGTAGAGCCGTCCTTCTTTTTCATAGAAGACCGTGTCCGGCGCGTTCACCATCACTTCGGAGATGGCGCCGTCCCTCAGCAAAGGCTCGAGCGGGCCGAAGCCCAGCACTTCATCAGCGACGGCTGAGACCAGTTCGTCCCGCGTCGTCCCGACGATGCCCGGCATCTCCTGCGCGATGAGCGTGCGAGCGGCTTGCTCGACGGCTTCGCGCGCCTTCTCCTTGCCCAGCCCTTCGAGCTTGTTGGGATCCAGCTCCTCGATCAGGCGCTGGTGGAGCGTGAACTTCAACTCGTTCAGCGCGACGACGTTCTGCGACAGCTGGTTCGGCCGCTGTCCGAAGCCGCCGCCTGCCGCCCCCGTCGATCCCTGGCCCGGCTGGACCCTCCGCTGCTGCCACTGAAACTGACTCATGATGCGTCCCCCTCAGGCATGTTCAGGCAGATCGGCCGAGGAATCGGTCGAGGAAGCCGCGCTTCTCTTGCTTCGTGCCTGTCAGCTGGTGCGTCAGGTCGATAATCGACCGCGACACGCGGGCGTAAGGCTTTGCGATCACGATTGGCTGACCCAATTGCGTGCTGCTGGACACCGACAGGTCGTGCGGGATCCGCCAGAACACGTCGTACTCCAGCACGCGCGACACGTCGTCTTCCCGCAGGCTGTTGGCCGCCGTCGAATGGTTGATTGTGAGCTTCACCTTGTCTTCGGAGATCGCCGCCGCTCGCAGCATCTCCAGCGCCAGCGCCGTGTCTTTGATGCTCGCAATGTCCATGCTCGTGATCAGCAGGATCAGGTTCGCGAGCTCCAGCGCCGCCGCGATCAGCTCGTTGAACGTGCCCGGCGTGTCGATCACGACGTAGTCGTGCGTCTGCGCCAGCAGCTCTATGATCTTCTCGATGTGCTGCGGCGTCATGTTCCGCCACTCTGTCGGGTGCAGCGGCGCCGGCAGGATCGAGACGCCGCTGTGGTGCTTCACCAGGTAGTCGCGGATCTTGTCGCGGTCGATCTCATCGATGCGGCGAGCCACGTCGGCGATGCTCGCCTCGACTGCCACATCCATCATGATCGCCACGTCGCCGAAGCGCGTGTCCATGTCGAGCAGGCAGACGTTGGCGCCTGTCATCTTCGCGAGCGTGGTCGCCAGGTTCGTCGAGATCGTCGTCTTGCCGATACCGCCTTTCGCGCCGAACACCGTGATGACGGTCCCGCGTGCAGGTGCCTCGGTGCCGCCGCCATCGGCGCGGATGCGCTTGCGCTCTTCCTGCTCGAGCACGCCGTACACGGCGCGGCTCAAATCTTCCGGCTTGAGCGGCTTGATCAGGTAATCCCGCGCGCCCGCCACCATCGCCCGCCGTACCGACTGCGCATCCGCGAGCGACGAGTACACGACGGTCGGCACGCCCGGCTGGGCATCCGCGAGCGACTCGATCGTCTGCAGCGCCAGCGCTACCGGCTCTTCGACGGACACCAGGAACACGTCCGGCGTGGTCTCCCGCGCCACGGTCACAGCCTCGACTCCGTACCCCGCTTCCCCCGTCACGGTGAAGTGCGCGATCTGCGCGGCACGCTTGGTCTCGGCCCTGCTCCCGAGTTCGGGGTCTACGGTTACGATTTCCGGATTGCGAGCCATCGGCTGCGTCTCCTACGTCGGCTTGCTAGCTACTTCCCCTGTTGCCCTCTTACGGCGCGTCCTGGTAACCCTCGGGCCTCAGGCCCAGCGGCAGCCGCGCTACCTCTTCCGGCGTCAGGATGTCGGAGAGGATCGCCGTACCGCTGTCTCCGACCACGTCGTCGCCATCGCCCCGCAGCGCGATACGCAGCTCGCCACGCCCCTCTGCAAGCGCGATGATCTGCGCCTCTTGCGGCGTCAACAGCAGCGTTGTGGTCGATGCGTCGGGCACCGGCTCGCCGTCAGGACCGGGCACCGGCTGCTCGGCGCTGCCCGCCTGGGGCGCCGCCGGCACCAGCGACTGCGCCACCGCAGCCACCTGCACGTTGCTCAGCAGCGTCTTCGAGATGATGTCGTCGCCGTTGCAGCAGATCCACACCAGGTCGACGTAGTCGCCCGGCAGCACCAGGCCGCCGGCGTTGCCGACTTGTGATGCCGTGATCGATATAGCGCGCTTGCCCGAAGGAATGATCTCCGACAGCGCCTCGGCGGGCCGGTCCGATTCCACGATCGCGCTTTGCGAGATCTGCGCGTTCGCCGCGATCGGATACTTCGTCACCCGCCCGATGGCACTCGCCGGTTCGCTGAGCGCGTCCTGGGCGATGCCATTGATACCGACGTTGCGGATCTCCAGCATGTCCGTCGTAATCACGGAGTTCGCCGGGATTTCGGCCTTCGCCACGACGACCTGGCTCGTGTCGGAGGTCGCTGCGCCTCCGCCCGATATCGTGTCGTCCGCTGCGATTTTCGCGTACACCAGCACCGCGCTCACCGCGGCCAGCAACACCGCGATAATCAGGAACCGGCGATTCGTGCGTGACGGTGCTGCGCCCGCAACAGTTCGTGCCATGGCTTCTTCCCCCATGTCCGGATTCAGGCCCAAAGGCCGCTAAGCTGTATAGGTATCGGCTGTACGTTCTATGGCTTTACGACCGACCCCGAAACTGCCAGACCGCTCTGGCTTCGTTCCCCTGACCCCTCGCGCCACTCGATTCGAGAGCCTCCTGCTTCCCCGCAGTCGGCCCCGCTGCCTCAGACAGCAGGATCCAGCAGCTTCATCTGCTTGCGCAGTGAATTGAGCGCGCGATGTTGGATGACGCGGATGGCCGCGACACTCTTACCGATAATCTCGGCCACTTCGCGATAATCTAAATCCTCGATGAAGCGGAGAATGATCACCTGCCGCTGCTCTTCTCGCAGCTTCAGGATGGCTTCCCGGACCAATTCCTCTTCCGCCGTCTGCTCGTACGCCGATTCCGGATCGCGCCGCATCTTGTCGTCGATGATGCCTTCGTGGACCTGCGACGTCTCCCGCTTCGCTCGAAGGTGGCTCACGCCCAGGTTGTGAGCGATCCGCAGCAGCCACGACACGAAAGGCGCCCCTCGTACCTGGTACCGCTCGATGGCTTCCCAGGCCTTCAGGAACGTCTGCGCCGTCAAATCCTCCGCTTCTGGCGAGTTCCCCACCATGTAATAGATGTGCCTGTACACCCGCACGACGTGGCGGTCATACAACTCGCCGAACGCGTCCTGGTCACGTTGGATGGCGCGCAGCACGAGTGGCGTGTCATCGTTTGCGCGCGGTACCGCCTGGTTGGCGCTGACCATGCTGTCTCGCACTCCCCGCTGTGCTGAACTGCGATCGATCCCCAGAGTCCCCGTTCGCGGCGTTCCCCTACGGGAACTCCCAATGAGGATCGGCAGCACACAGGTCGTGCTTGAGTGCTTGCAGCGCGCACTCTCAGATCGGCCGGGCGTATAAAGGGGGCGAAGCGTGGAGAACAGCCGCCCTCGGCTGTTCAATTCGCCGCAGGCGAACCACCAGCAACTACTCTTCGTCGTCGGTGTCGACGTCGTCGTGAACCCGCGGTCCGCCTTCGCTCGAAGGCATCATGTCCGCCAACGGAATGCGGACCACGTCCTGTGATGCCGGCGCCGCTGCATCCGAGGCCACCGGATCGCGCAGGACGTTCGGCACCGGTCCGCTATCCACCGGTACAGGCGCGAGTGCAGGTGATGGTGCAGCATCGTCAGCGGCGATCTGCAGCGTTGACACGGGCGTGTCGAGCATCCGGAACTCGAAAACATGCTCGCCGATGGCAAACGTGTCGCCGGGCTCGAGGATCATCCATCCGCCCGACGTTCCATCGGCCGCGATCACCGAAAGGCGCGTCATCCGGTGCACCATGAGGTGTCCGCCGCGGACCCACGTGCGCGCTTCCTCCGCCGCCAGCTCCGCATCGTCGATCCGCACGCCGCACCGCGCGGCGGACCCCATACTCACGGGCGCGGCCCCCACCGTATACTCGCTGCCGAGGTCCGCGCCGCCGCGAGAAATCAACACGCCCAGCGGCTCGCCGATTGATTCTTGCTCCACTTCGGGTTCATCTATGTGCAACAGGGGCATTTCCGGCGCCGCGCGCGTTTGGGCGACTTGTTGCGCCCATGGGACCGTGCGTTGCGTGACGCTCAGTTGCGCAATATCCGTCCCTCGGTGCCGGAACTTGAAGTAACCCAGGATGCAGCTACCTACGATCACGACCGCGATTGCAGCGCCGAGAACGACGATCAGCGGCAGTCCGCCGCCACCGCTTCCGGTAGCCGCGACGGGTGGGCCGGACGTGAACGATACGCTGCTCTCGAGCGGCTGCCCGGCGACCTCCACGACCACGCGAATCACATGCTCGCCATTGGCAACGCTTCCAGCGTCGAACCTGAACACGTACGGCCCCGTTGCCATCTCCGCGACTTGCGACCCATCGACGAAGAACAGCACCCGGGCTGCTTGCGTCGCCGGCCCGATGTTTACGAGGATGTCGCGCACGCCGTCCACCGTGTCGCCATCTTCGATGCCGCTGATGTCCACGAGCGGCGCAAAGCCCGGCGCCGGGCGGTACGTCGCTTCATCGCTCGCCTCGCGCCCGGCCGCGGAAACGCGCACGTTGATCGTCGACTCCGGAAGCGCCGCGACGCCGGTGGCATCGAACGTGACGATGTATTGGTTGCGCAGCAGCCGCCCGACGCTCAGGTACAGGCTCCGCAGGTCAGCGGGATTGACGGCTTCCAGTAGCCGGCCCTTCGACACGTCGGCGACCTCCCGCAGATAGGGCAGGTCCAGGTCCGATCCCTGCGCGATCGTGAAGTACGGCACGCCGGCGTTGCGCGCGGCGTTGATCGCTTCGTCTCGCGTCGCCGCGCTCGCCCCGCCGAAGTCCGCGCCGTCGCTCAGCAACACCACCGCTTTCCGCGTCGCGGTCGAAGAGACGGCTTTGAACGCAGCCACGGCCGTCGCCTGGTAGAGCGCTGTGTTCCCCTGCGCGACCAGTCCGTCGACCGCCGACGTCACCAGTTGTCGGTCCTGCGTGTAGTCCTGCACCACGACGACCTGATCCGCGAAACTCACGACGGCCACGCGGTCGCTGGCTGCCAGTTCGCTCACCAGCGCCTTGGCTGCGTCCTTCGCGCTCGTCATCGCCGCGCCCGCCATGCTGCCGCTTGTGTCCATCACGAGCAGGAGGTCGAGCGGCTCGTCCTGCGACGACGCCAGCTCGGCGCTCACAACCGCCGCTGGCGCTCCGTTCGCCGTGATCGCGATGTTGTCCGCGCCCAGCTCCGCCAAGCCTGCGGCCGAATCATCTTCGATGTTCAGCACGAGCCGCGCGTGCGGATACGTGTCATCAGAAACGGATGCGATGTTGGCGCGCAGTGTCGACTCTTGTGCGGACGCCCCGAATGACCCGATCGCCACCGCGAAGACAGCCGGTGCAAGCGCCAACCGCAATCTCATTGCATTCCTCTTCGTTGGCTTCGATTGCCCTTGATAAGCGCCGGGCGGCAGCCGCTTTTGCGTGTAAAGTTTGGCTATCCCGCCTCTTGACAGCCCTCTGGCCCCATGGCAGAATCGTGCCACCTTATGGTGGTGCGGAGCGCCAGGTGGAGCCGTAAGGGACATCTCACAGAGCAGTATCGACAAACTGTTGGCCGTGCTGAGCGGCAGCGTGAATGCAGGACGCAGTCACACGCGATTCCGGCAAGTCAATTTTCACGCGCGCCTCAGGCTGCGCGCGACCCTTCCGCTTCGGCGGAAGTCACGTCGGGGCCAAGGGTCCAGGGGACGACTGTTCAGGAGGCGGGGCCTGGCTGGCGTCCTCTGGCCCCAACCCGTTTCTTCCCTCCCTTCCCCCTTTGCTCACGTCCTTCTCGCCTCGACCCTCAGCATCAAGTGACGTGGCCCGACCCGGGCATCTCCAGCTTTCCCGCTTCCATCCGATACTCCATACGAGGACATGAGGGCGCCGCCGCCGAGGGCTAAGTTCCACATGGCCGGTCCACACCACGCCGGTTGCACGGCGGTAGCGACGCGCTTCTTTGATGCGCTCGTCGGGAGAGCCCGGTATGACGTTTGACACCGCCCGGAGGGAGACCGCCGCCGACGTTTCCATCAGCGCCCGCAATGGCGTCCCCGATTGGCAACCGGCCCCGTTCGTCCCACAGCCGCAGACCGTCGAAGAGACGGGCCTCGACTTCTCGACGGTCCTCGACCTGGTCGTGAAGGCCATCTACTTCGGCGGCCGGCCTGCCGCGCGCCAGATCGCCGCCCAGCTCGCACTGCCGTTCCCCGTGATCGACGAAGTCCTGGGGTTCATGAAGCGTGAGCAGATGGCCGAGGTGGTCGGCAGTTCCGGCATGGGCGAGCAACTCTACCAGTACTCGCTGTCACAGAAGGGCTCGGAAAAAGCCGAAGAGGCGCTCAATCGCAATCAGTACGTCGGTGCCGCACCCGTACCCTTCGAGTTGTACCTCGAAGTGCTGCAACGACAGACCATCCGCGCCATGCGGGTGCCGCCGCAGTCTGTCGAAGCATCCATCGCCCACCTGGTCATCGATCGCCCCGTCGTCGAGGCGCTTGGCCCTGCCGTGAACTCGGGCCGCTCGATGCTGCTGTACGGAGGCTCCGGCAACGGAAAGAGCACCATCACCAACTCCATCGGACGCATGCTCCCCGGCGAGGTGCTCATCCCCTACGCCGTCGAGGTCAACGGCACCATCGTCAAGGTCTTCGACCCGCGCGTGCACCAGGAAATTCCGCTCGATCAGCAGGTCGACCGCCGCAATCCCGACCCCGCGATGGCCGCCAACGAGCGCCGCCGTGACCGGCGTTGGGTCGTCGCGCGCCGCCCTATGATCTCGGTCGGCGGTGAACTGACGCTCCAGGAGCTCGAACTGCGATACTCACCGCAATCTCAGTTCTACATCGCCCCCATTCAGTGGAAAGCGAATAGCGGCATCCTCATCGTCGACGACTTCGGCCGGCAGATGATCCAGCCCAAAGAGCTGCTCAACCGCTGGATCGTGCCGATGGAAGAGCGCGTCGACCACTTGTCGCTGCACACGGGCGACATGGTCGAAGTGCCGTTCGACGTGTTGCTCATCTTCTCGACGAACCTTCATCCGTCGCAACTCGGCGACGAAGCGTTTTTCCGCCGGATCCGGCACAAGATCCACATCCCGGATCCGTCGCACGAGCAGTTTCTCGAGATCCTCGCCCGCGTCTGTCAGCAGCGCGAGATGCCGCTCGAAGCGGATGCCGCCCTCTACCTCATCGACGAGTACTACACGCGCACCGGTCGCGGGTTCAAGGGCTGCCATCCCCGCGACATCGCCGAACTCGTCGCGGACATCTGCATGTACAACGGCGATCAACCGGCGTTCACGCGCAAGTTCCTCGACGCCGCCTGTAACTCCTACTTCGTCGAGACCAACCAGGAAGCGGTCGCCGCCCACGTTACGGCGTTTGGCGGACTCGGCCAGGCCGCAGCGTAGAACCCGAACGCAGCTTGCAGCCAACAGCGGACTCGCCATACGCGTCCGATCCGCCCAAACCCACGCCATTCAACGAGACGCCAGCCACCAAGCGGTCAGCGCGAGAGCTGATCGACCGACAGACTGATCCACCAACCAGCGACCACTCACCAGCGACTAAGCGACCAGATCAGTGTCCCGTAAAGACGATCGTGAAGTACTTCATCCCCGTCGCGTCAATCGTCAGCGCGATGCCGACGTCGGTGTAGTGCGCGTTCAGGATGTTCGCGCGGTGCGATGGGCTATTCCACAACGCCTCATCGGCCACCGCGACGGTCTGGTCGTTCGGGTAGTTGTTCTTCGCCAGGTTCTCGCCCGCCCAGCCGTACGGCACGCCGTACTGGTCCATGAGGCTGAACGCCGAGTGCCCCGTGATCGGGCTCTCGTGCGCAAAGTAGTTGTATGTCGCCATCTCGTCCGACCGTAGCCGCGCTATGCCGACCAGGTAGCCATTCACGCTCAGCGGCGCCAGTCCGCTCGCCGCGCGACGGGCGTTCGTTGCGCCGAACAGCGCCTGCTCGAAACCATCCATCGGCGACGTGTCGAGGCCCCCGCTTGCGGGCGGCGCCGGCGGTACCGGCGTCGGCGGTATTGGCGTCGTCTGCGCGGGCGGCGCGCTCTGCGGCTGCCTGGGCGCCGGGCGCGGTGCCGGCGTCGATGTTGCCGTCGGCGGCACGGGTGTCGGTGGCACCGCCGTCGCGGTTGGTGTCGCCGTGGCCTGCGAGCGGAGTTCGACGTCCGCGTACTGCCACAGGTCACGCATCGTCTCTGATTCCGTGGCGATCGTCATGCCGATCGGCGGCGTCGCTGTCGCCACGACCTGGCCGACGTCTTCGGCATCGTTCGCCGACGAGCCATGCGCCATCACCGCTGCGGCGCCCGATAGCACCACAGCGCCGGCGAGCACGCCTGCGCCGGCATACGCTGCCTGCTTCGTCGCCAGGAGCCGTCGGAATACGGACGCGCGGGACTCGTCCGACATGAGTTGCTGCCTCTAGTACGCCTAATCCCCTAAGGGGTCAGGGGATGCCAACCACAGGAATGCTCGGCACCCTTAGGGGCGGACTTGAGGCTCCCGAATCTGAAGAGGCGTTTTCGACGTGCGATCCCTACTCCCTGATAGGGCCGTACGGGTGTTTGGTTGCCCGTCGATCGGGCGGTTGATAGCATGGCCCGCCGACGGGTCTTGCAGCGCCCGGCGACCGCCTCTTATGTCCCGCAGCAGCGCGCCCCGCGCCCCGGAGTTCCATGCCGCAAGGCTCCTTCGCCTCGCTCGACTACATGTTTCATCCCCGCTCGGTCGCCGTCGTCGGCGCTTCCACGCAGGAAGGGCCTGGTTCGTTCGTCAGCGCTATCAAGGACATGGGTTTCACCGGCGACCTCTACCCTGTGAACCCCAGGGCCGACGAGATCGCCGGCCTCAAGTCCTATCCCCGCCTCACCGACATCCCCGGCGACGTCGACCACGTCATCTCCAGCGTGCCGCTGCGCTTCGTCGAGCAGCTCGTCGAAGACTGCGGCGAGAAGCACGTGAAGGTGATCCACTTCTTCACCGCCGGCTTCAGCGAGACCGGCGACGAAGAGGCCGGCGCCCTTGAGGCGCGAGTGCTCGCTCGCGCGAAGGCGCTCGGCATGCGCGTCATCGGGCCGAACTGCATGGGGCTGTACGCGCCAGCGTCCGGGCTGTCGTTCATGCCCGGGATGCCCGTCGAACCCGGTCCGGTCGCGCTGATCTCGCAGAGCGGCGCCAACGCCGGCGAGTTCTGCCGCACCGGCGCCGTGCGCGGTCTGCGCTACAGCAAAGTCGTCAGCTACGGCAACGGCGCCGACGTGCGCGAGTCCGAACTGCTCGAGTACGTCGCCGAAGATCCCGCGACCGACGTCATCGCCTGTTACATCGAAGGGCTGCGCGACGGCGCGCACTTCCTGCGCGCGCTCCGCAAAGCATCGGCGACAAAGCCCGTCGTCATCCTGAAGGGCGGCCGCACCGAAGCCGGCACGCGCGCCGCCAACTCGCACACGGGCAGCCTCGCGGGCTCGCTGCAGATCTTCGACGCGGCGGTGCGCCAGGGCGGCGGCGTGCGCGTCGACCGCATGGAGGAGTTGGTCGATACGACCGTCGCGTTCCGGTTCCTGGGCGGCCTGCGAGGCGCCCGCGGGGGCATCGTCGGTGGCGGCGGCGGCTACAGCGTGCTCGCGTCCGACGAGGTCGGCTCGCACGGGCTCGAGATGCCGGCGCTTCCCGGCGACATCCAGCAGAAGCTGCACGACTTCACGCCGACGGCCGGCACCAGCGTGCGCAACCCCGTCGACACGAGCGTCGGGTGGGGGCCTGACGGCCTCAAGCCGATGCTCGACACGATCCACATCGTCGCGGAGGCGCCGAACATCGATTACATCCTCTATCACACGGGCTGGGGCTGGGGGCCAAACCGCGGCGGCGGCCCGGACATCGTCGAGATGGCGAAGAACACGGGCGAGAAGCTCGGCGAACTCGCATCCGACGTCGGCAAGCCGATCGTCTGCGTCTCCCGCACGCCGTCGAGCGAGCCGGGCATGGCGGCCACGCTCGCGTTCCAGGAGGTCGCCGCCACGCACGGACTGGCGACGTTCAGCAGCGTCGCGGCGGCATCGCTCGCGCTCCAGCGTGTGCTCGCATGGCGCTCCGCCCGCGACGAGTTCGTCCCCGCAAAGTAGGCGAACCGTCGAGGCTCTGCAGTGTCGCGATGTCCGCTGCGAATTTGATTGCGTGCATTTCTTGGTTGCGGACTCGGGCGTGTCCAGATTCGGATCTCGTCCGATCTTGATTGTCCGGATTGATTGAGTGCGCCTCACAGCGGCTCCAGTCCGGCGGCGCATGTCGATCGACGGTGTCCCGCGTCCCGGCACTGCGCGTACCTCCGGTCGCGATCTTCGACCAGCAATCGCCAAACTCCGAGCATTGCGCGTCATCCCCAACGTGACCGCAGCGGCCGTCCGATCCCGCATCCCGCCTCCCGCCTCCCGCATCCATCGCCCGCTACACTGCCTGCATGCACGAAGTGCCGCTCGAAGAGGTCGAGGAGATGGTGCGACGCGGCGTCGAGGCGCTGCCGCCGGAGTTCGGCGACCGCATCGCCAACGTCGAATTCGCGGTCGAGGAGGTGGCGCGCGCTTCGGACTACGCGCTCGGAACGGCGCACAATGCGACGCTGCTCGGCGTCTATCGAGGCGTGCCGCTGACGCGGCGCGGCGCCTACTACAACATGATCACGCCCGACCGCATCGTCGTCTTCCGCCAGCCGCTGCAGCGCATGGCCCGCGACGCCGCCGACCTGGAAGCGCGCGTCCACCACGTCGTCCGCCACGAGGTCGCGCACTACTTCGGCATCAGCGACGAGAGGCTACGGGAGATCGGGGCGTATTAAACTGGTCAAAGTCTGACGAAGTGCGACGCCGCCGACGTTGAAGCGCGCGTGCATCACCTCGTTCACGAAGTGGCGCAGTCCTTCGGAGGTAGCTAGGAGCGATCCCTCGAGGTGGCGTGCATCGGTGATGTGCGAGTGGGACGTGACGGAGGACTCAACAAAATCAGGGGTGCCGATATACGTCATCGTGGTTACAGCAGGCCCGGAGAAAAACCACTGTGCCGTCGACTGTTAGCGTGATGACTTGTCCATCAGTGGCGTGTACGCCGCGAATGTCGCCGTGTCCCTCAAGCTTATGCGTCTGTAACGATGGATAATAGAGATCCCGAGCCATCATTCGGAGGGCGCGCTTTATCGAGTTACGGTGCTGCTCGCTCTTCGTTGCAAATGAGTCTTGGAAGCCTTGCCCCCACTCGATCTTACTTGGAGTCAGCGGCATCCGCAGCCTCGTCCAGCCGCCGGATAATGTCCTCGATGTCCGTAGACTCGTGCACAGCACCAACAGCCCGATCCCAGTCGGCAAGTCTTTCCTTCCGAAGCCAAGTCTCTGACCAGTACTCCGGTTGAGTCCCATGGCGTGCCCATGCAGGTAATACGTACACGTGGCGAGCAGGCGACGCGTTCGTCACCGTGCCGACGGCAGAGGATGCTAGTCGAAACTCGTAGGTCGAACCAAGAATGCCAGCTCGAGCCACGCTAATGTTGATACTATCCACGACGCTTCTACCTCCGATCTGTTGCCTGCTCGTAGGTTTCAAGCATGCGCGTCATGAGATCGCGAAATTCTCGAACCCTCGATACAGGTAACGCAACCTTGGCGACGACCTTCACTGTCACGTAGGGTAGTGCTGCAAGTCGCGCCTTGTTCTCATCTTCACTCCCCATGAGAACTGGGGGATGCAACTGACCGAGCGTGACCAGGAACTCCGATTCATTTCCCGGTGGTCCAAGCTGGACAATCATCTGATTCACGAACTTGATCTCGGCCGTGTCTAACCCATCCCAAAGCAGGGGGATCGAGACAAGTTCACCGCCAGACTCGTTGCTCATAACTCTCTCATTGTATCGGGGAGCGTAGAAGCGGAGAGTAGTTGGGGAGTCGCTTCTACGCAACTCCAAGACTTGACGGTAAATGATCAAGTTAGCGATCACTTTCCGCTTGCATATCGCCACTGTCGCAGGCGCGTCCACCCTGAAGCGCGGCCCACGATGGCCTTCGCGTATCGCTTCACCGCTCAATCACCGAATCATCCCGATTCCCCCACTCCTGCCACGAGCCGTCGTAGTTCTTGACGTTCGGGAAGCCGAGCACGTGCTTCAGCACGAACCAGGTGTGCGACGCGCGTACGCCGAGCTGGCAGTGCGCGATCACGCCCTTGTCCGGTGTCACGCCCTGCGCTGCGTACATCCGGCGGAGGTCGTCGAGCGGCTTGAGGACGTTGTCGCCGGCCGTGGCGTCGGTCCACTCGACGTGCGCGGCGCCCGGGATGTGGCCGCCGCGCTTCGCGCGCACGCTCTTGCCGGTGTATTCGTCTTCGGAGCGCACGTCGAGCACGACCGCCTGCGTGTCGTCGATGGCGTCGCGCACGGCCTGCCACGACGCATGATTCGCGTCGTTGTGCGTAGTGGGCACGGGATACGACGCACGGGCGGCGCCGGAAGTATCTGCTGTCGTCGGACGGCCTTCGCGCAACCACCGCTCGCGGCCGCCGTCCAGCACGTGGACGCCGCCCGGGTGCGCGTAGTAGTCCATCATCCAGAAGCCGCGCGTGGCGTACGAGCTATGGCGGTCGCCGTACCAGACGACCGTCGTCGCCGGCGTGACGCCGAGACGGCTCATCGTCGCCGCGTACTGCTCCGGCGTCAGCACCAGGCCCGACGACTCGTCGCCATTGCGCAGCAATTCGAGATGGTCGATCCAGCGCGCGCCGGGAATGTGCCCGCCGTCGTACGACGCTTTGTCGACGCTCGACTCAAGGATGCGTACGGCGGGGTCGTCGAGACGCGCCTGCAGCCAGTCGGGGTCGACGAGCGCGCTCAAGGTATGACTTCCGGCGCGTCGCCGCGACCGGCCTGCGCCGCGATGTCGGACATTTCGCGCGCCATGCGTTCGTCGAGCCGCATGAACGTGCCGTCGCCCTCGGCTAGCAGTTCGCCGCTCGCGTCGCGCAGCTCGGCGCGCACTTCGATGAGCCGCGTGCGCAGGCGCACCACCCATGCCTCGATGCGCAATGGCACGTCGAGCCGCACCGGGCGTCGATAGCGGATGTTCAGCCGCGCCGTCGCGCCCCATTGCGCGGCGCCGTACACGGCCCAGCCCATCGCCTCGTCGATCAGCGTCGCGACGATGCCGCCGTGCATGCGGCCGGGATAGCCCTGCTGGTAGTCGCACGGCGTGTAGTCGCAGATCGCGCGGTCGCCCTCGCGGCGAAACTCCATGTGCAGCCCCTGCTCGTTCTGCACGCCGCACGCGTAGCACATGATGCCGCGGCCGGACCCGCGATCCTCGCTCACGCCGCCGCTCCGACGCCTGCGCGGCCCTCGATCACCACCTCGCCGATTTCGTTGGCACATTGCACCGCGTGCTCGATCGCATCGCCGGTTTGCTTCGCGTCCGAAGCCGATGCGGTGACGGTGGCGCCCGGGCGCGTCGGCGCTTTGAAGCGGACCTTGAGTTTGCCTTCGCGCAGCCAGCGGTCACCGTACGCCGCGTGCATCATCTCGGCGATCAGCGCCAGCACGAGCATGCCGTGTGCGATTGTGCCGCCGAACGCCGTGCTGGCGGCGAACGCCGGGTCGACGTGGAGCGGATTGTGGTCGCCGGACGCGTCGGCATAGGCGTGTAGCTGCTGTTGCGTGATCGTGCGCGTCACCGGCTGCACGTCGATGCTCATGATGCGGCTGCCGGCGCCATGATCGTCGAGCGCGCGCGGACGCCGGCGCCGGCAGCCGACACGATCTCGAACTCCAGCACGCTGATCACCATCCCCTGGCGCTCCGACCGCTGCGCGATGCGTCCGGTGAGCGTCAGCGCATCGCCGACGCGCAGCATCGTGAGATGTTCGACCTCCTGGCCTGTGTGCAGCGAGCCCTCCGGTAGCGCGATGCGCTCCTGCAGCGCCGCAAGCCCGAGCGCGACCGCGGCGAGCGGCGGCACCGCATCACCGTACGACGTCGTGTCGCCGGTGGCGCGCAGGTACGCATCGACCTGCTCGCGGCCGAGCGCGAACGTCGTCGCAGCGAACTCATGGCCGCGCGGGAATGCGCTGATGCTCGTGCGGGCGGATGACGTCATTGCTTTGAGGCTACGGGGCGGGATCGCCGGAGTCAATTCAGTGCGCGGTGAACCTCAGTTCGCAGATCCGTTCGCAACGTGTAGGGGCGCACAGCTGTGCGCCCCTACGGCGCAGGTAGCCGAGACGTTGCGTCCGCCATGCCGTTGAAGGGCGGACGGCTCCCGTTAGTGCGTCATGCAGAGCGAACGCGAAGCATCTCCCGACTGTCAGAGTTTGTGCGCAGCGGGCGGTCGATCGCTGCGGCGGGATCCTTCGGCTGCGCTGCGCTTGCTCAGGATGACGGGATGCGGTGTTTGCTCAGGATGACGGGATGCGGTGCTCGCTCAGCATGACGACGCGCGCTGCGCTTCGCAAGCAGCTAAAGCTACGTCCCTACGATCCGCGTGTCGATGCTTAGCGACTGAGAGACTGAAAGCTGACGTGTAGGGGCGCATAGCTGTGCGCCCCTACGACGCCGCTGAACGCCATCGAAGGATCGAAGAATTGACGAACGGAACGAGCTGGCGCACTGCTGCGATTCGGACGCAGCTAAAGTTACGTCCCTACGATCAGCGTTTCGATGCTGAAAGACTGAAAACTGAGAACTGAGAACTGAAAACTCGCCCCTACACACACGGCTCGGTCATGTAGGTCTCGCCCCAGTTCTCGAGCGCGGCGAGTGCCGTGCCGAGTTGCGCGCCCTTCGGAGTCAGTTCGTACTCCACCCACGGCGGCATCACGGCGACGATGTTGCGGCTGACGATGTCGAGCGATTCGAGGCTTTTGAGGCGATCGCGCAGCGTGCGCGAGTTGCAGCCGCCGATGTTGTGCGCCAGTTCGTTGAAGCGCCGCTTGCCGCTCATCAACTCGTGGATGATGTGCGGCACCCACTTCTGGCCCAGCAACGCCAGGGTCGCGCGGATCGGGCAGTAGAGGTCGTTCTCGTCCAGGACCAGCTTGCGTTCAAGCACCATGCTGAATCTGTTCTACCCCACCCTGCGTGCTGCTGTAAAGCCGCGTACGCGATTCACCCTCTCAGTATGACACGTCGGGCTTGGTGGTTCGGCACGCGTGTGCGTTACTCAGGAGGCGGCGGCCGCCGGCACTTCCCGCGCGAGGTACTCGAGCATCGCCGTGGCGGCGACGCGGGCGTCCCGGACCGCCGTGACGACGAGGTCGGCGCCGTTGATATTGTCGCCGCCGGCGAAGACGCCGGGCTTGTCGGTGGCGCCCGTGGCGCGATCGACCTCGACGATGCCCCACTCGTCGTACGACACGCCCGTCGCTGAGGCGGCGACGTCGGCGTCGGCGTTGTAGCCGATCGCCAGCACGACGGTGTCCGCTTCGAGCGAAAACTCGGAGCCGGCGACGGGCTGCGGGCGACGGCGGCCGCTCTCGTCGGGCGGGCCAAGCTCCATGCGCGTGAGTTCGACGGCGCGCACGCGGCCGGCGGCCGTGCCGAGGAAGCGGAGCGGCGCCGCCAGGAACTCGAAGCGCACGCCCTCTTCGCGGGCGTGTTGACGCTCTTCTTCGCGGCCGACCATCTCCTTCTCGGTCCGGCGATAGACGAGTGTCACCTTGCGCGCGCCGAGACGCACCGCCGTCCGCGCGCAGTCCATCGAGGTGTCGCCGCCGCCGATGATCACGATCCGCCGCCCAACGTGCATCGCTTCGCGCATGTGCTCGGGCAGTTCGTCCTTTGTGAGATTGGCGCGCGAGAGGAACTCCGTCGCCTGCATGACGCCCGTCAGGTCGCCGCCCTCGACGTCGAGCGGGTTGCCGACGGACGCGCCGTGTGCGAGGAAGACGGCGTCGTAGCCATCGGCGAGCAGATCGTCGACGCTGCGGTTGCCATCGTCGCCGATGTACGTGTTCTGCACAAACGTGATCGGCAGCCGCTGCAGCGCTTCGACCTTCTCATCGACGATGTGCTTTTCGAGTTTGAAGTCGGGGATGCCGTAGCGCAGGACGCCGCCGGGCTTCGGCCAGGCGTCGAAGATGGTGATGGCGTGTCCTGCGTTGCCGAGTTCCTCGGCGACGGCGAGGCCCGCCGGGCCGGCACCGACGATGGCGACGCGCTGGCCGCTGAGCGCGACGGGCGCGGGCGCCTTCGGGGCGTGCTCGCGCTGCCAGTCGGCGACCAACGCCTCCAGGCGGCCGATCGCGACGGGCTTGGCGTGCTTGCCGACGACGCAATGGCCCTCGCAGAGGCGCTCCTGCGGGCAGAGGCGGCCGCACATCTCGGGCAGGTTGTTGGTCTCGTGGAAGACGTCGGAGGCGGCGTCGGGGTCGCCGTTTTCGAGCAGCCAGAGGGCGCCGGGGATGTCGTTGCCGACGGGGCAGGCGACCTGGCACGGCGCCGCGGGGCACTGGATGCACCGCTCCGCTTCGACCTTCGCGGTCTCGATATCGAGCGGGAGGTAGACCTCGCTCCAGTTGAGGACGCGGACGTTGGGATCCTGCTTGGGGATCCGTTGTGCGGGGATCTGCAGGCGGGCCTTGCGGTCGACGGGCGGGCGTTCGCGCGATTGCGCCATTCAGTCACATCCTTGCGTGATTGTCGTCACCATCGCCGATGCAGCTTAGCAGGAATGTTTCACGTGAAACATTTGTTCGGGCGGGCGGGGCTTGGCCGTAGGCGTTGTGGTTAGGTGGAGATGACGGTATGCGGGGCGCCCGTTGCGAGGTGACGCGGGTCGCCGCGACGGGATCCTTCGCCGCGCTGACGCTTGCTCAGGATGACGGTATGCGAAGCGCCGGCTGCGGGGTGACGCGGGTCGCCGCGACGGGATCCTTCGCATTCGCTCAGGATGGCGGTATGCGGAGCGCCGGCTGCGGGATGGCGCGGGTCGCCGGGACAGGATCCTTCCGGTAGCTTGATCGTGGGATGGGCGGCGATAAGCTAGCGCTGTCGCCGAAGCAGGCGCACGATCCACGATCAAGGAGCCAGTCCCTGCACTGCCTGCGATACGCCGCTCGAATGCTCTTCTTCGGTCGGAGCGAGCGCTGATGACGACGGACTTCGGCCTTGCGCGCGGCATCGACGCGCAGACGTTCGGACAGCCTGGCCAGCGCACGTTCCGGCTGCGGATCGTCGGCGAGGACGCGCAGACGGCGTCACTCTGGCTCGAGAAGGAGCAGATCCAGGCGCTGAGCCTCGCGCTCAAGCAGATGCTCGCCCAGCTCGAGTACGACAAAGAGCCGCCGGCGGCCGACGCGGGCGACTTTCCGATCGTCGCGGACCATGACTTTCGCGTTGGCCGGATGGGCATGGGCTTCAACGCGGGGGACCGCACGGTGATCCTGTTCACGTATGAAGTGGGCGTCGAGGACGACGAGACGCCGACGTTGCGAGCGCGCTTGTCGCAGGAAGCGTGCGCATCGTTAGGGGCGCTGCTCGACGACATCATCGCCGGCGGGCGTCCGCTGTGCCCGTTGTGCGGCGTGCCGATGGAGGCCGACGGTCATGGCTGCGTGCGCGCGAACGGGCATTCGAAGCAGCCGATCCCGGATGAGGAATCGGATGAGGATGCTGGTTGACTGGTCACTGGTCACTGGTCACTGGTCACTGGTCACTGGTCGCTGGTCACTGGTCACTGGTCGCTGGTCACTGGTCACTGGTGAGTTCTAAGTTTTAAGTTTTCAGTCTTAAGTTCTGAGTCGACGGCGCCTCTACGCGTTCGTTCAACTTACCGACGCGTCGGTGACTTCTTCTTCGTGCTGCTTCGGCATGCATTTGTGGCTGTTGTGCGTCGTGTGCTTGGGAGTGTGCGGCGCAAGCTCGCCGCGTGAACTACGGGCGATCGCGGCCGGGGCACTTACCGACGGTCCGGTTCATTCTTGTTCCATCGAGCAATAAAACACGACCTCGTGCGTTACCCCGCCGCGCCAGCGGTCGTTAGACGGGTCGAGGCGCGCAGGGGCGCCGATAGTTGGGGATGCCTGGAACGGGAGTGTATTGCATGCAATGGGGTTCGTTCGGACAGAAGACGATCGCGATCGTGGCGGGGGTGACGCTCGTGTCGCTCGCGGCGGTCGGTGCGTTTGCGTCGCAGGAACTGGCGACGGTGCAGGAAGAGACGCCGACGGTCGAGGGGACTGAGACGGCGACGGCTACGGCGACGGAGACGTCGGAAGCGACCGCAACGCCGACGGAAACGCCGGAAGCGACGGAGACCGCGGAACCGACATCGACGGCGACAGGGACGCCGGAGTCGACCGCGACGGCAACGGGGACGCCGGACGACGGTGACGACGGTGACGGCGAGGGCGAGGGACAGCGCGAGATCGGCGGCATTCCGGAGGACCACCCGGTGTTCGTGCCGGACGAGGACGGCGAGTGCGAGAAGCACGAGACGCGCGTGAAGACGACGCCGAGCGGCCGCCAGGTGCGCGTGCCGTGCCACGCGGCCGGCGGTGATGACGACGGTGATGCGCGTCCTGGGCGCGGCCACAAGAAGGGCGCCGCCGGCGACGAGTAGAGGAAGCGAACAGATAGGCCTCAGACGCAAGCCTGCCAGAGGCGACGAAGGCCCCGGAGTGATCCGGGGCCTTCTCGTCGTGTCGCGCGTTGGTGCGCGTCACGCGAGATGGTGGCGTTGCTCGGGGTGGGTGTTTGTCCGCAGATGGAGCAGATGGGACGGATGGGGGTGGCGACGGGCTACGGTTAGTCAGAGGTTGGCTGTCGCGCCGTAGATCTGCGTTCAGCATGAGTTGCTAAGAGCACGGCCCTTTCGGTCGTTCGATTGAGCGGTGTTCAACCCAAGAACCTCCACCCGACGAGACAGAATCTCTCCACCCGGCGCGAGCGATGCCGGGCGATGGCGTACGCGGCGTCGCATCCGGAGCGCGTCGGGCGGCTGGTGCTGGCGAGCACGCTGGCGCGCCTTTCGCAGGAACACGCGGACGCGATGGAAGCGGCGATGGCGTTGCGGAGCGGCGAGCCGTCGGACGACGACGCACGCGCGGCGCTCGAAGCGGAGCAGTCGGGCGAGGTGCGTGACGACGAGGCGCTGAGTGCGCTCGTGATGCGGGAGTTTCCGTTCTATTTCGCGCGGTACGGCGCGTCGGAGGCGGCGTAGGTCGGCGTGCTGTCGACGGAGCAGGTGAACGGTGATGCGCTGAGGCTGTTCAACAGCGAGATCATGGGGACGTTCGACCTGCGGGCGGACCTGGCGCGCATTCGGGCGGAGACGCTGGTGATCACGGGCGATGCGGACTTCATCACGGGGCCGGTGTGCGCTTCGGAGATCGCGCCGGGGATCGCGGGTGCGCGGATGGTGGTGATGGCGGATGCGGGGCATTTCATCTTTGTCGAGGCGGCGGAGGTGTTTCGTCGGGAGGTGGCGGGGTTTTTGGCGGGGGGATGATCGGCGGGGACCTCACCCCCGGCCCCCTCTCCGTCGAGCGGAGAGGGAGAGTTGGTTCCATGTGGGGCATCGTGCACGACGTTGCGCGCGGGCGGCCGCGCGCGGACGCGGCTGAAGCTACGTCCCTA